>CAZEFP010000185.1:0-6618 GCA_964511565.1 uncultured Planctomycetaceae bacterium | reverse complement strand
AGAGAGAGGGGCCGTCAGAGGGACGCTAGCCGGGTCCTGGGGTGCTGGGAAGCGGCTCCAGGGCCTGCCTGAGCAGGGATGGGGGGGGAGGAAGGAGGGAGGCAATGGGGGGAGTGCAGCCCGCTTCCGTTGATCCCTTCGGTAGCCATCCGTATTCTCTGTCCGCCAATTCGGCCGGAATTCGTCGTCCCCATCCGATCCGACCGCTGGCGCCCTTCCGGTGGGGCCCTGCCCGGTTCGCCAGCCCCATGGGGCTAGGCGGGCCCAGGCCGCGGCTCCGCCCGTCCCAACGCTCAGTGCCTGGCCTCCATCACGGAGTCAGGGACCCTCCCTGGTCCGGGTGAAGGACCACTCCAAACCACTCATCATGCGCATCGCGATCAACGGCTTCGGCCGCATCGGAAGGAACGTCTTCCGAATCATCCAGAACACCCCCGGCATGGAGGTCGTCTCCATCAACGACCTCACGGACGCGGCGACCCTGGCCCACCTGCTGGCCTACGACTCGGTCCACGGCCGCTACGAGGGCAAGATCCGCGCGGGCAAGGGCGCCATCACCGTGGACGGCAAGAAGATCGCCATCACGGCCGAGCGGGACCCGGCCAACCTGCCCCACGCCGCCAACAAGATCGACTTCGTGGTCGAGGCCACCGGGGTCTTCGCCACCCGCGAGGCCTGCTCGAAGCACCTCGAGGCCGGCGCCAAGAAGGTCCTGCTGACGGTCCCGCCGAAGGACGAGATCGACGCCATGATCGTCATGGGGGTGAACGAGGAGACCCTGAAGGCCAGCGATCAGATCATCTCGAACGCCAGCTGCACCACCAACTGCCTGGCCCCTGTGGCGAAGGTCCTCGACGAGGCCTTCGGCATCGAGCACGGGCTCATGACGACCGTGCATGCCTACACCAACGACCAGAAGATCCTGGACCTCCCGCACAAGGACCTGCGCCGCGCCCGCGCGGCGGCGATGAACATCATCCCGACCTCCACGGGCGCCGCGCGCGCCGTGGGCAAGGTCCTCCCGCGCCTCAGCGGCAAGCTCGACGGCATGGCCATGCGCGTCCCGGTGCCCGACGGCTCCGTGGTCGACCTGGTCGCCCGCCTGAAGAAGAAGGCCACCGCGGAGGAGGTCAACGCGGCGCTCGCCGCGGCGGCGAAGACCAAGGGCTTCAAGAACGTGCTGAAGTTCAGCATGGACCCCCTGGTCTCCACCGACATCATCGGCGACCCCCACAGTTCCGTCGTGGACGGCCTCGCCACCATGGCCATCGGCGGCCGGACCGTGAAGGTCGTCTCCTGGTACGACAACGAGTGGGGCTACTCCAACCGCGTCGTTCAGCTGATGAAGTACTCCCACAAGCTGCGGGGCAAGAAGCCCGCGGCCAAGAAGAAGGCTTCCTCCAAGTCCTGAGCGCCCCAAAGCTCCGATGAACCTCGACGTCCCTGGCCTCGATGGCCTGGGCGACCTCTCCGGTAAGCGGGTGGTCGTTCGGGCGGACTTCAACGTTCCGGTCAACGAGGCCGGGGAGATCACGGACGACACGCGCATCCGCGCGGCGCTCCCGACCCTGCGCGAGATCCTCGCGCGGGGCGGGCGGCCGGTGGTGCTCGTTCACTTCGGCCGCCCCAAGGGACAGGTCGTGGAGTCCCTGCGGGTCGGCCCCATCGGCGATCGGCTCGCCGAGCTCCTGGGCTGTGAGGTCATCACGCTCCAGGAGAGCGTTGGGGGCGCCGTCGAGGAGGCGGTGGCCGGGGCCCCAGCGGGTGCGGTCGTGCTGTGCGAGAACGTCCGCTTCCACCCGGGGGAGACCAAGGGGGACCCGGACCTGGCGGCAGGCTTCGCGCGCCTCGGAGACGTGTTCGTCGGGGACGCCTTCGGGGCGGCTCACCGAGCCCACGCCTCGGTGTCGGGCGTGGCGGCGCTCTTGCCCTCCGCGGCAGGCTCGCTCCTCAAGAGCGAGTGCGCTGCGTTCGAGCGCGTGCTGAACGCGCCCGAGCGCCCGCTCGTGGCGATCCTCGGCGGGGCCAAGGTGAGCGACAAGCTGACGGTCATCGACAGCCTCCTCGATCGCTGCGACGCCATCCTGGTGGGCGGCGGGATGGCCTACACCTTCCTGAAGGTCCAGGGGCACGACGTGGGGGCCTCCCTCGTCGAGGAGGATCGCCTCGACATGTGCCGGGCGGCCCTCGACAAGGCGGCGGAGCGGGGTGTCGACCTGTTGCTCCCCGTGGACCATGTGGTGGCCGACCGGTTCGCCGCGGACGCCGAGGCGAAGGAGGTCGGGGTGGATATCCCGGACGGCTGGATGGGGCTCGACATCGGCCCCAGGACGCAGGAGCTCTACGCGGAGCGGGTCAAGGCGGCTCGGACGGTGGTCTGGAACGGCCCAATGGGGGTCTTCGAGATGGAGCGCTTCCGCCGGGGCACCGAGGTCATCGGTGAGGCCATGGCGGCCTGTGAGGGCACCACGGTGGTCGGGGGCGGAGATTCGGTCGCCGCGATCCACCTCCTGGGCCTCGCGGACGCCGTGGACCACGTGTCCACAGGGGGGGGAGCTTCCCTCGAATTGCTGGAAGGCAAGGTACTGCCAGGAATCGAGGCGCTCCGAGCCTAGGATAAGGCCCATGGGATCCTCTCTCCCCGACCTGTCCCCGGGCTGCGGCCCGATCATCGCCCCCTCCTTGCTCTCCTGCGACTTCGCCCGGATCGGCGAGGAGATGGCGGCCATCGAGCAAGAGGGCGCCGACTGGCATCACGTCGACGTGATGGACGGGCACTTCGTGCCGAACATGACCTTCGGCCCGCCCCTCGTCGCGGCCATGGGGCGGTCGGCCACGAGACCCCTCGACGTTCACCTCATGGTGTCCAACCCCATGGCCTACGCCACGGAGTACGCCGCGGCTGGGGCCCACGTCCTCACCTATCACTGGGAGACCGTCGGATCCGGAACGGCGCGCGGGGCGCGCCTGGCCAACCGCGCCTTCCGCGAGGCGGGGGTGCCGAAGGTCGGCGTCTCCATCAATCCCAACACCCCGGTGGAACCCCTCGGCGAGATCCTGGACGAGGTTGACCTCGTGCTCGTGATGAGCGTCTTCCCCGGCTTCGGGGGGCAGCGCTTCATGGAGCACGTGCTCGACAAGACGCGCTGGCTCAGGGCGCAGGGGTTCCAGGGGCACATCGAGATGGACGGCGGGCTCAACGCCGAGACGATCCCGCTCTGCGCCGAGGCTGGCGCGGACGTGTTCGTGGCGGGCTCAGCGATCTTCGGTGCACCCGACCGTAAGGCCGCGATCGAGGGCTTCCGAGCCAGCGCGATCGCAGCATCAAGTTCCGAGGCCAAGGCCGGATGAGCGATACAAGCATGGCGAAGGACGCACCCAGCGCAGGGGACAGCGAGGCGGGCAGTGACGGGCGGGTCAACCGCCTGCGCTTCCGGAAGAAGGACATGCCCGGCGGGCTCTGGCTCAAATGCGAGAGCTGCAGCGGCACCATCTATCGCAAGGAGGTGGTGGAGAAGGCCTACACCTGCCCCGCCTGCGGCTTCCACTTCACGATGCCTGGCGCGGACCGGGTGCGGCACACCCTCGATGAGGGCACCTGGGAGGAGCTGTTCTCCGGCATCGAGGCCATGGACAGGCTGGGCTTCGTGGACTCCGGCTCCTACGGGGACAAGATCGATCGCACGGTGAAGCGCACCGGTCAGAACGAGGCCCTCATCGCCGGTCGGGGAGAGGTCCTCGGCCGCCCTGTCGTGCTGGGCGTCCTTGACTTCAAGTTCCTCGGCGGCTCCATGGGGGAGGTCGTCGGAGAGAAGATCGCGCTGTGCTGCGACGTGGCGCGGCAGGAGGGTAAGCCCCTCATCCTCTTCACCGCCTCGGGCGGGGCCCGGATGCACGAGGGGATGCTGTCCCTCATGCAGATGGCCAAGACCTGCTCGGCGCTCTCGAAGCTGAACGAGGACGGCGGCTACTCCATCTGCGTCCTCACCCACCCGACCACCGGCGGCGTCACGGCCTCCTTCGCCATGGTCTGCGACCTGACCCTCGCCGAGCCTGGGGCCTTGATCGGCTTCGCCGGGCCGCGGGTGATCGCGAGCACCATCAAGCAGGAGCTCCCCGAGGGCTTCCAGCGCTCGGAGTTCCTCCTCGAGAAGGGGCAGGTCGACGTGATCGTCTCCCGCGACGAGATGCGGAACATGCTCGCGCGGCTCATCGACTTCGGCGCCTCGCGGCCGGGTGGGACGGCCCGTGCGGCGGCTGCGCCGGCGGAGGCCCCTCCGACGGAGGACGCTGCGTCCGAAGGCGTGACGGAAGGCGAGACCGGCGAGGCCTGAAGCCCCGCGCGCGTCTCCGTCAGCTGCCGGAGTCCGGTCGGCGGAGGTGCATCACCCAGGAATCGAAGTGATCCTGCATGGGTGAGCCGAAGGAGGCGTCGACGAACGTCGCGATCCGGTTCGCAGCCAGGAGGGGGTGGGTGAGGACGCCGCCGAGGCGCGTCTCGTTGACGTGCATCGCCTCGGGGACGGGGCGGGTCAGCTGGTAGGCGCCGCTGCGGAGGTGCACGAGGCCACGCGCCTCGAGCTCTCGCCGGATCTCCTCGCGTGGACGCGCGTTCATCTCTCGCACCGGGAGGATGGGCTTGCGGCGGCGCCGCCGCTCGAACCCGCGCGAGTGGGGGTTGATGTCGCCGATGATCAGGTCCGCTCCGGGCGCCAGCGTGGCGATGAGCCCGTCGAGCCACCCCGGGACGTCCGGTGAGAAGCTCACGACGCCGGAGCTGATGACGAGGTCGTACGGCTCCTCGCCCTCCGCGGGGAAGGGGGGAGCCTCGCCGAAGCCTGGCCGTCCCTCGAAGCTCTCGATGCCGAGCTTCGCGGCGTTCTCTCCGGTGATGCGCACCATCTCCGGGCTGGGGTCGAAGGCCGAGAGGTGAGCCCCCGGGCAGGCTGCGGCGGCCTCAAGCCCGGTCCAGCCGGCGCCGCAGCCGAAGTCGAGAATACGGATCTGCCCGGTGGGGTCGTCGCGCACCAGGCGTGGCGTCACGAACCGCCCCACGAACCGCCGCATCCAGCGGAAGTGGGGGTAGCCAGCGCTGCCCGGTCGCCCGTCCCAGCCCGTCGCGTTCTGGTCGAACTTGGCGACCGTCTCGCCGGCGGACATCACGTGGGCGCGTCGGCGGCCGACGAGCACCGACAGCTGCAGGCCGGACGAGATGGTGGACCGCTCCTTGGCCCCGAGGGTGCGAAGGGTCAGCGCCCCCTGGTCGAGGGTCGCGAGCTGGTTGACGTGCAGGAGCGGCCAGAGGGCGTTGCGCCAAAGGGCGAGTCGCGCGGGCTCCGGCTGGCCCATGATCACGAGGAAGAGCGCGTCCGTCTCGCCCAGGTCGGCGTCCAGGGTTCGCAGTCGCTTGCCCACCAGGACCTCCTCGGGGCCCACCACATGGAAGCGTGACCCGGGCGAACCCGCCTCCCCGAGGGGCAGGAGCGCGTCCGGCGACTGCCCGAGCGCCTCCAGCACCGGAGCCAGCTCAGCGGCGGTGGGGAGCGGGCCCAGCGGCGAGTGCGGGCCTCGGAGGGGCGGCGCTGAGGACGTGCGTTCGATGGGGTCGGCCATTTGGGGGAGAGAGGATACCCACTGCTGGAATCGACCGCAGGCTGACGCGGAGTCGAGGCTGGATGGACTTCATCTCCTCCGGCTCGATCCGGGACGGTTCCCGCCGCCCCTCCGGCGGCGCCCCCGACTGCTGCTCCCCCGACGGCTGCTCCCACGGCGACGTCGGCCCCCGCCTCCCCGCCCAGCCCCCCCGGAGGTCGGGCCGGCCCGCTCCTGCTCTCGGATGGCGAGGGACAGGCTGAAGCCTTCCTCGTCGCTGGCGCAGAACACGGAGTGCATGCAGGTCAGGCCGAGGCCATGGTTGGGGAGGAGGATCACGTCCCCGGCGGCGAGCACGTAGCCGTGCCCCGCGTCGGCGAGGAGGGAGGTGAACTCGGGCCCCTGGTCGATCAGGGACCCGAGGGCCCCTCCTCCCGGAGCGCTCAGCTCGGACCGCGCCCGCTCCGCGTCGCGCAGCACCTCTCCCCACGCCGCGAGCTGGCGCGAGCCGCCGCCCACCTGCTCGAGGACCCACGGGAACTCCCCCTCTTCGAGCAGCTCCACGAACTCCAGGGCCCGGCGAGCGAGGTCGTCCGTCGAGAGGGCGAGCCACGCGGTGGCGCCGGTGAGCTGGGCGTAGAGAACCCCTCGCTGTCGGCCCCTGGCGGGCTCATCGAAGGCGTCGTGGTGGAAGCGGGCCCCTCCGCCCGGCGCGTTCCAATAGGCGATGGCCTGGGTCAGGAGCGGCCGGCCCCGGATCCACTCCGCCAGCAGGCCAGTGAGCTCGCGGTCCGTGTTCAGCGAGGCGACCTCCGGGATCAGCCGATTGGCCAGCTCGCTCACGGCGCGGTGCCGACCCATGTCCCGGCTGGCGTCGTCGGCCACCTCCTCGCCGAAGGCCAGCCGTAGCCGGAGCGAGGCGTCGCCGGGGTGGGACGAGAGGCGCTGGGTCTTGGCCCAGAGGTCGTCGATGGCGTCCGGGCCACGGGTCGGCCGCCCCTTCGGCGCGCGCCAGGAGATCGAGCT
>CAZEFP010000184.1:0-6642 GCA_964511565.1 uncultured Planctomycetaceae bacterium | reverse complement strand
GCCCCCTCTCGTGCCAGTCCACGGGGTTTCGCGCGTGCTGGAGCAGGTACGGGCTGCGGGAGAAGATCAGCCGATTGAACTCGTCCCCGCCGTCGGCGGGGAGCGCTGCGATCGCCTCGGGAGACGGCAGGGGCGCCCTGGCCCCGTGCTCCGCGGCCGGCTCGTCGTCCTGCGGCAGGGCGCCGTTCATGGTCCAGGAGGTGAAGGCGAGCGCCGCGCAGAGGGCGAGGTGCATCACGAGCCGGAGTGCTCGTTCAGCTTCTTGATGAGGTACGGCGGCGTCACCACCCCCGAGTACCCGTCGATGTAGGCCCCGTTCGCGTCGGCGAAGATGATGAAGGGGAGCATCATCGCGTCCTCCACCTGCTGAGCGAGGGCGATGACCTCGTCCTCGGCCTCATCGCAGTCCGAGGACACGGCAACGAATCCGCTCTGGAGCATGGGCGCCACGTCCGGGCGCGGGATGACAGCCTCCACGAGGCTGCGGCACTGGCTTCAGAGCTCGCGGCCGAACTCGATGAAGATCTTCTTCCCCTCCGCGGCGGCGGCGGCCTTCGCCTCCGCCATCGTGGTGTACCAGGTCAGGGTCCCGCGGTCGTCGAAGTGAGGGTGGCTGGAGGCGCTCATGCGGGGAGCGTAGTCCTCGCGACGGGGCTTGCCACCCCGGCGCCGCCGTTTCCGGACGCGCTGCCGCCGCTACCCCTTCTTCTGCTTGAGGTAGGCCTCCATGAAGGGATCGAGCTCGCCGTCCAGCACCTTCTGGACGTTGCCCTCCTCCACGTTGGTCCGGTGGTCCTTGACCATCTGATAGGGGTTCAGCACGTAGGAGCGGATCTGGCTCCCCCAGGCGATCTCTCCCTTCTCGCCGTAGAGCTTGCTCATCTCGGCGTCGCGCTTGGCCTCCTCCATGGCGAGGATCTTGGCCTTGAGCATGCTCCACGCCGTGGCGCGGTTCTTGTGCTGGCTCCGCTCGTTCTGACAGCGCACGACGATCCCGGTCGGCAGGTGCGTCAGCCGCACCGCGGACTCGGTCTTGTTGACGTGCTGGCCGCCGGCTCCTCCGGCACGCATGGTGTCGACCTTGACGTCCGACTCGTTGATCTCGATGTCGATGGAGTCGTCCGTCGCCGGGGTCACGTCCACGGAAGCGAAGGCCGTCTGGCGCCGAGCCTGGGCGTCGAAGGGGCTGATGCGCACCAGCCGGTGCACGCCGGTCTCGGCCTTCAGGTAGCCAAAGGCGTAGGGACCCTCGATGTGCAGGGTGACGCCGCGGATCCCCCCCTGGTCCTCCTCGCTGAGCTCGACCTGAGTGAGGTCGAACTCGCGTCGCTCTGCCCACCGCACGTACATCCGCATGAGCATCGACGCCCAGTCGCACGCGTCGACCCCGCCAGCGCCCGCGCTGATCTGGAGGTAGGCACCCATCTGGTCGCTCGGCCCGCCGAGCATGACCTTGAACTCGAGGTCGTCGAGGGTGTCCTTGGCGCCGTCGAGGGTGGCGTCCAGCTCCCCGGCGACCTCCTCGAGTTCGCCGCCCTCCTCTGCCATCTCGAGCAGCAGGTCCACCTCTTCGAAGCCACCTTCGAGGCTCCGAACAGGCTCCACCACGTGCCGGAGCCCCTTGAGCTCCCGGACCAGCTTCTGGCTCTGGTCCTGGTCGTTCCAGAAGTCGGGGCTGGCCTGCAGCTCCTCGATCTCCTCGAACCGTTTCAGCTTGATGGGATAGTCAAAGACTCTCCGTCAGCAGACTGAGTCTGCCGCGGAGCTCCTTCGTACGGTCGCGGTAGTCGGCGGGCGTGGGGGACATGGGCGCAGAGGATAGAGAGCGCCTCGGCCCCGGACCACCGCCGAACGGACGATTCGGGGATCATCCCGCCGTCGGTTCCGCGGTGAGCTGGAGCGTCCCCTCCCCCGCGTCGTGCAAGAGCGCGGCCCCCTGGGCCGCCCGGGCGACAGCCGCCTCGAAGCGCCTCGGGGTCCACCCCAACTCCCCGCGGACCGACTCACAGTCCCTGGGCAGCCCCGGCTGGAGCCGCGCCGCGACCAGGTCCACCTCCAACCGCGCCAGCACCCGTCGACGGGTCCGTCCCTTCATCAGGATCCCCCGCGGCGCGAGGGCGAGCGAGGCCAGGAAGAGCGCGCCGGCCGAGGTCGCCATGGGTCCAGCAGGAGCGATGTCCATGGTGAGCCCGAGCTGGTGCCCGCCGAAGGCGCTCACGAGGGCGAGGACCGCGGCGAGGCACAGCACGTGGCGAACGTCGTTCACCCACAGGACCGCCGCGGCGGCCGGCGCGATCATCAGGGCCACCACGAGGATGGACCCCGCGGCCTCGAAGGAGGCGACGACCGTGAAGGAGACGACGGCGAGCCAGGCCACATGGACCCGGCCGGGGCGGAACCCCAGGCTCGCCGCCAGCTCGGAGTCGAAGGTCAGCAGCTTGAGCTCCTTGAAGAGCAGGAGCACGAACCCACCCACGAGGAGCAGCGCCGCGGAGACCGACCAGAAGGCCCGCGGGCCGAGGTCCCGCCCCCCCAGCTCGAGCCGATCGAGGGGCGCGAGGGCCAGGTTGCCCTCGATGATGCAGTCGGCGTGGAAGTGCGTCCCCGCGAGCTCGAGGCTCGTCAACAGGACGCCCACGCTGAAGAGCGCGGGGAAGACCACGCCCAGGGATGCCGTCGGGTCGACGACGCCCGTGCGCCGGATCGCCTGGACAGCGAGGATCATCACCAGGCCCATGGCCGCCGCGCCCACGAGCAGCAGCGGTGAGGTCCGGTCGCCGGTCAGGGCGAAGGCGATGACGATCCCTGGCAGCACCGCGTGCGCCAGCCCCTCCGAGACCAGCGCCTCTCGCTTGAGCACGAGGAAGCTGCCCGAGAGGGCGCAGGCCAGCGCCGTCACCGCCGCGATCGCCAGGGTCCAGAACTCGATCATGCGGGGCCTCCAGCGGCCGGGGGCGCCGTCCCTTCCAGGGCCCTTCGTGCGCGCGCGCGCGCCAAGAGCCCCCGCCGCGGCGCCAGGAGGAGGGAGAGCCCGAAGATGGCGGTCGCGAGCAGCACCACCACCGGCCCGGTGGGCAGCCGCGCCTCGGAGGCGCTGATCAGCGCGCCGCCGGCCCCGGCCACGGCGCCGAAGGCCGCCGCCAGGAGCACCATGTTCGAGAGGCGCGAGGTCCACTGGCGGGCCGCGGCGGCGGGCGTCACCAGGAGCGCGATCATCAGGATGACCCCCACCGTCTGGATCCCGATCACCACTCCGGTCACGAGCAGCGCCATCATCAGGAGGTCCAGCCGACGCGAAGGGAGCCCGAGGCTGCGGGAGAAGTCGGGGTCGAAGGTGAAGACCTTGAGCTCCTTCCAGAGCAGGAGCAGCAGGAGGAGCGCGCCGCCGCCCAGCGTGAACACCATCCAGAGGTCCGCTCGGGTCATGGCCGCCGCCATCCCGAAGATGTAGTCCTCGAGCCCGGTGTGGCCCGGGATCGGCGGGCTCTGGCGCTGGACCCAGCGGAGGAGGAAGAGCCCCCCGCCGAAGAAGATGGAGAGCATCACGCCGAGGCTCGCGTCGTCGTTGAGCCGGGTGCGGGTCGAGACCGAGCGAGCGAGCGTCAGCGCGGCCGTTCCAGCCAGGAGGGCCCCCGGCACCAGCACGGCGAGCGACCGCGTGGCGGTCCCGGTGACCGCGTGGGCGAGCACGAAGGCACCCACCACCCCCAGGAGCGCCGAGTGGGAGACCACGTCCCCCACCAACCCCTGACGGCGGAGGTACGCGAAGCACCCCAGCGCACCGCTCACCGCGCCCACGGCCGTGGTGCCTGCGGCGACGACGACCAGGGTCGGGTCGAGGTCGACCCAGGGCGCGCTCATGTGGACGCGAGCTCGGGGACGTCGGCCGGGACCCGGCCCCCGTAGAGCCGATCGAGGTTCCCGCGGTGGAAGACCTCCTTGACCGTGCCGACCGCCTGGACGACCCGGTTGAGGAGCACCGCGTGCTCGAAGTATCGAGGGACCGTCGCCAGGTCGTGGTGCACCGAGAGGATCGTCTTGCCGCGCTGGGCGAGGTGCCCCATGAGGGACGCGATGCTCTGCTCGGTCACGGCGTCCACCCCGGCGAAGGGCTCGTCCATGAAGTACACCTCGGCGTCCTGGACCAGCGCGCGCGCCAGGAACGCTCGCTGCTGCTGCCCCCCCGAGAGCTCGGAGATCTGCCGGCCCGCGAGGTCCGCCAGCTCCATCTGCTCGAGGGCGCCCATGGCCAGCGCGCGCTCCTTGCGCCCGGGGCGCCGGAACCACCCGAGCTGCCCGTAGGTGCCCATGATCACCACATCGAGGACCGTGGTCGGGAAGTCCCAGTCCACGCTCGATCGCTGGGGGACGTACGCCACCAGACGGCGCCTGCGGGCGGGGTCCTCGCCCAGCACTCGCACGCGGCCCGAGACCCTCGGGACGACCCCGAGGGCCGCCTTCAGCAGCGTGCTCTTCCCGGCGCCGTTCGGGCCGACGACGGCCGCGAGGGACCCCCGATCGAGGCGCACGTCCGCGTTCCAGAGCGCCGGCTCATGGCCGTAGGTGACCGTCAGGCCCTCCACGTCGAGGGCCAACTGCTCGGAGCGTTCGAGGGAGCCTCGCTGGATCATGACGTTCCCAGCGCGGTGGAGATGACCTCGACGTTCGCCCGGAAGGCGCCGAGGAAGGTGTCGACGGGCGGCTCGACGCCGAGGTCGTCCGAGTAGAGGGGCTCATCCGCGATCCGCGCCGTCCAGCCGCGGGCCGCGCAGGCCTCGAGGAGCGCCTGGGTCAGGCGGGGGTTGGTGATCGACTCGAGGAAGACCACCGGGACCTGCCTCTCCACCACCTCCTCTGCGACGGTCCGCATGGTCCGCAGGTCGGCCTCAGGGTCGTTGCCGACGCCCAGGATCGCCACGGTCTCGAGGCCATAGTTGCGGGCGAAGTAGTTGAACGCGTCGTGGCCGCTCACGAGCACCCGGCGCGACTCGGGGAGCGCGCCCAGCCGCTGAGCAGCCCACTGGTTCGCCGCCAGGAGCTCGGCGCGGTAGCGCTCGCCGTTGGCGGTGATCTGCTCCGCGCTCTCCGGGAAGAGCTCCGCGAGCTCCTGGGACAGGGCCTCGACGCAGCTGGACCAGCCCTGGAGGTCATTCCAGATGTGCGGGTCGAAGCTCTCGTCCCCCACGCCCTCCTCGCTCCAGCCGAGGCGGCGCTCCACCGGGAAGGCGCCGGCCATCGACCAGCTCTTCGCCGCGATCGCCTCACGCTCGAGGAGCTCGGAGAGCTGGGCCTCCAGGTGGAAGCCGTTGAAGACGATGAGCTCGGCCCGGTCCATCGCGAGCACGTCCCGGGTGCTGGCGCCGTAGCTGTGGGGGTCGACCCCCGGGCCGCAGAGGAGCTTGAGCTCGACGGGGAGCCCGTCGACCATGGCCCGGGTCGCGTCGTGAATCTGCCCGGTGGTCACGACCACCAGGGGCACCTCCGAGCCGCTGGCCGCCCCGCCACAGCCGACCAGCGACAGGGCCAGCCCCACGACCATGGCGGCCGCTGAGCGCGCTCCAGGGGTGCGCCGAGGCGCCCTCTCACTGAGAATGAGTCTCATCATCGGCGGGAGAGTGTAGGCCTGGAGCGGGCGGCTGAAGAGGGGGCAAACGGGGCAATTTGCCGATCCGCCAGGGCTCGATCGCTCTGGGACGCCTCTCCCTCCAGAGGCCATCTAAACCCCCTGGAGAGGGGCGCCGGGCGGGGCTCAGGCCTAGAGTCCTGGGCATGCAGATCCAGCAGCCGGTCGTCCTCGGGACCTTCATCAAGCGCTACAAGCGCTTCCTCACCGACGTGGAACTGGAGGATGGCTCCATCCTGACGGCCCACTGTCCGAACACGGGCTCCATGAAGGGGTGCCTCGAGGCGGGGGCCAGGGTGGCCCTGCGGGACAGCGAGGACCCCAAGCGCAAGCTGCGCCACACCTTCCAGACCATCGAGGTCGGGGACACCTGGGTCAACGTGGACACGGGCCTGCCCAACGCCCTCGCGTACGAGGCCGTGGAGGCGGGCAAGATCGAGCCGCTCCTCGGCTACGCCTCGGCGAGGCGCGAGGTCAAGTACGGCACGAACAGCCGGATCGACCTGCTGCTCGAGGATCCCGAGCGCGGCCGCGCCTACGTCGAGGTGAAGAACACGACCCTCGCCGAGGGCGAGGTCGCGCGCTTTCCCGACGCGGTGACCAGCCGTGGGCTCAAGCACCTCAACGAGCTCGCCGAGGTCGTCGCCGAGGGGCACCGTGGCGTGATGCTCTACTGCGTGTCTCGCGGAGACGTGAGCGCCTTCTCACCGGCCGACGACATCGACCCCGCGTACTCGACGCGCCTGCGCGAGGTCGCCGAGGCCGGCGTGGAGCTGCTCGCCTACTCGACCGTCGTGACGCCGACGAGCTTCGAGCTCGGCGAGCGCCTCGAGATCCGGCTCTGAGGGCGAGCGCGCCCGGATCGGCTCAGAGGCCGCGGCCAAAGCCGCCGCCGCCGCTCTTGCGCGCCTTGGCGCCGCTCGAGCCGCCGGAAGAGGCCCGTGAAGCGGGGCGCGGGAATGCCTTCGGCGCCGAGGACCCACGTCCCCGTCCGCCGCCCCTGCGCCTCGCGCCGCCGC
>CAZEFP010000183.1:0-6690 GCA_964511565.1 uncultured Planctomycetaceae bacterium | reverse complement strand
GGGGAGCTCACCCCTGACGCCCGGTCAGGTCGAAGCCTCGTTGGTGTTCACCGATCGCGACCGACTCGACGCGCGCGTGGCGGCGGCAGGCGCGGAGCCCTGGCCGCTCCCCGTTCAGCTCAGCGTCCCTGCGCGATCCCAGCGCGCCGCGGGCGAGGACATCGGGCACCGTGTCTGCAGCCCGACTTCCGTCGCCATGGTCGCGGCCTTTCACGGCGCGCCCGTACCGACCCGAGAGATGGCGGCGACCCTCCTGGACCCGCACTTCGACATCTACGGCAACTGGAACCGGGCGGTGCAAGGGGCGTTCCGCCACGGGGTCCCCGGCGCCCTCGTCCGGGTGTCCTCCTGGGAGACCGTGGCGGAGTACCTCGAGAACGGCCGCCCGCTGGTCGCGAGCATCCGCGCCGCCCCGGGCGAGCTGCGAGGCGCACCTTACGAGAAGACCGCCGGTCACCTGCTCGTCATCACCGGCCTCGGCCTCGGAGGCGTGGTCTTCGTGAACGACCCCGCCGCCCGCTGGCCTGGCGTCGTCCCGCGGCGCTACATGCGCGCGGACCTGGAGCAGGTCTGGTTCCGCAACGGTGGCGTGGCCTATGCCTTCCAGCCCCCCACCGGAGCGACGCCGTGAGGCGCGAGCAACACGCCCTCTCCGCCACCGGGGCCACCAGCGTCCAGGTGGACGGCGTCACCCTGCTCAGCTTCCACGGCTGCGGGTACCTCGGGCTGGCCCATGACCCCAGGGTGCGGTCGGCGGCAGCCGAGGCCATCGAACGGTACGGGCTCTCGGGCCTCGCCTCCCGCAGCACGTCTGGGAACCTCGAGCTCCACGAGCGCCTGGAGGAGCGGCTGGCGGAGTTCCTCGGGACGGAGGCCGCCCTGGTCGTCCCGGACGGGTACCTCGCGGACATGGCCGCTGCCCAGGCACTCGCCACGAGCGCTGACCGTGCGGCGCAGCCATCCACGCTGATCGCGCTGCACGACGACGACGTTCACCCCAGCATCATCGACGCCCTCGCCTCCTCGGGCTTCCGCACGTTCGGCTACGGCGCCGGTGACATGTCCCACGCCCTCGCGCTCCTCGACCTCCACAAGGACGGCGCCCCGCTGGTGGCCACGGACGGGGCCTTCGCGATGCACGGCCGGCTCGCCCCCGCAGCCGAGCTCCTGCGGCACCTCCCCACCAACGCTCACCTCCTCATCGACGACAGCCATGGTGTGGGCGTCCTGGGCAGGTCAGGCCGCGGCGTGATCGAGCTCTTCGGGCTCGATGACCCGCGAATCGTCCTGACCGGCTCCCTGGCCAAGGCGCTGGGGAGCGGCGGCGGGTTCATCGCCGGGGCCGCCGATACGGTCGAGGCGGTCCGCCGGCGCGCGTCAAGCTTCACCGGCACCACGGCCCTCTCCCCTCCGCTCGCCGCCGCCGCCCTCGTCAGCCTCGACGTGATCGACGCCGAGCCCGAGCGCCTCGAGCGACTGCGCGCCAACGTGGGGCAGCTCCACAGGACGGCGAGGCGCGTCGGCCTGCGCTCCACTGGGACCTTCCTACCGGTGCTCCGCATCCTCACGGAGTCCGAGGACGCAGCCCGCCGACTCTCGTCCGCGCTGCACGTGGAGGGCATCTTTGCCCCGGCGATCCGGTACCACGGCACGACGGAGCAGGGACTGGTCCGATGCGCCGTGACGAGCGAGCACACCGCCGCGGAGCTACGACGGCTCGAGGAGGCCCTCGTGAGGCACCTTCCGGAGAGCCCGCCGGGCGCGTGACCCGCCGCCCGCCGCTCAGCGCGAGAACGCCGCGATCGCCAACCCCACGGCCCCCACCCCAAGGACGGCGAGGCTGATCTTGACCCAGGAGTAGGGCGCCTTGCCCGCAACCCGACCCGTCTCGCCGTGCACCAGGACCGCGTAGGACTTCCCGCCGAGCCGGTAGGTCACGCTCCACATGGGCAGCAACATGAGCTTCCACCGCACGTCGAAGAACTGATTGCGCACACGCAGGCGCCGGTGCGTGTCCCCGGGGACGTCCCCGGCGCAGAGCTTCCGCTGCCGCACGCGGATCTGCTCGCGCCCGATGTCCCAGCCGTCGAGCAGGTCGACCTGATACTCCTCGGCCCTCCATCCGGCGAGGAACTCCGGCGAGTACGGCACGAGCTCCCCGGTCGAGTACGGGCCCAGCGCGTGGGCGAGCTCCGTGTCGACGCCCCTCGAGGCGAAGACGAGCACGTCATCATGGAAGTCCCGCCGCTCGCCTCGGGAGGGCCACCAGCGCACCTTCCGGACCTGCCGCGTCCTGACCTGCGTCCTGCCATTGACGCGCACGGTGTAGGTCTGCGTCACCCAGTAGTAGGTGCCTGACTGCGCGGTCCAGCGCGCGTGGACGTCCGCATCGAACGCCCAGGCCGGGACGTAGACCCCGACGGCCGTGCCCACGTCGACGCGCTTCAGGGCGTTGGGTCTGAACCACAGCTTGCGGGTCCAGTCCTTGAAGTTCCGGTCCACGGCCTCACGCCCGACCTCCAGGGGGATGAGTGACTCGGGGCGCAGGGCGTTCCGGCTGGCGGCCTGATCGAGGACCCCCGGAGAGCCACAGAAGGGGCAGGACCTCGAGATGGTGGCGCCGTCGAAGGTGACCCTCGCCTGGCACACCTCGCAGGCGAGCACCCGCACCTCGAGCCCGAACCCCCGGGCGGCATCCGCCGCCTCCGAGATCGGCCGCTCCTCGATGTCCATCTCCTCGACCTCCACCTCGGTCACGCCCCCGCAGTGGGCGCAGCGCAGGGCTCGGTCCCCTGGGCTCCAGGTCACCGGCGCCCCGCACACCTCGCACGACAGATCACCGCTCGGGGCCCCCGGCGAGTCCGCCCCCTCGGGGGCCGGCGCGGGTGCCGGAGAGGAGCTCTCCTCGGGGGCGGGGTCGAATGGGTCCATGGAATCGTGGGCTGGGGATGAATGAACTTGCAGCCTCGCCGTACCCTTCCGCAAGAGTTCTATTCGGTTGCCCGGGCCCTTCCGGGCGCCTGAATCCACCCTCCAACACAAGAGAGAGGCCTAATCCAATGGGAATGATCGACTGGTTCAAGCGCGGCGTCGGCGAGATGATGGTCGCCCGTCCCGACGGGACGAAGGCCCAGGTGGTCTGGAAGCACCCCGACTCGACGATCCCCATGAAGTCGCAGCTGACGGTGGAGTCCGACGAGGTCGCGGTCTTCTTCCGCGACGGGAAGGTGATCGAGGTGATGCAGCCGGGCCGCTACACCCTGGACTCCTCCAACCTCCCCTTCCTCTCGAACCTGGTGGACTCCTTCACCGGCGGCAACGTGTTCATCGCCGAGGTCTTCTTCGTGAACACCCGAGAGCACACCGGCGTGAAGTTCGGCGGCCGGATCGGGCACGTGGAGGATCCGAAGTCTGGCGTCCCCGTGGAGACCATGGTCCACGGCGAATTCAGCTTCCGCGTCACCGACGCGGAGCAGCTCATCGTCGGGCTGGTGGGTATGGGGCGCGCGGGCGCCGCGACGGTCAAGTCCTGGACCAAGGAGCAGCTCCTCAAGGTCCTCCGGGACAACATCGCCGAGCTCATCGTGAAGCAGAAGTGGCCCATCCTCGACGTGACCTCCGGCGCCTACACCGAGGAGATCGAGGCGGACGTCCTCCTGAAGGTCGACCACCACGTGGCGGACTACGGACTCGACATCGTGCGCCTCGGCAACTTCGTCATCGGCATCGACGAGGAGGACGCGGACAACCTGAAGACCCTCTACCGCGACGCCGCGTATCTGCGGACCGTGGGAGGCGTCGATGGCTATCAGCGCTTCGCCGCCGGCAAGGCGATGATGGGCGCCGGTGAGGGCATGGCCCTGGGCGGCGGCGCCGGTGGCGGTGAGGGGAACAGCGGCATGCTCGGCGGCGCTGGCATGGGGATCGGATTCGGGCTGGCCCAGATGATGGTGAGGGACAACCGCGGCGGCGAGACGCTCGCACCGGCGGCCGCAGGTGTGATCTGCGGCAGCTGCAGCAGCAGCGTGCCCGCGGGCAAGTTCTGCAGCGCCTGCGGCGAGGCCCTTCAAAAGGTCACCCCCGGCTCCAGGCACTGCACCTCCTGCGGGGAGGTACTCGCGGCGGATGCCCGCTTCTGCGGGTCCTGCGGGACCCGGCAAGGGGACTGACCTCCCGGCGGCTGAGCCTCTGAAGGCCGAGAACGCAGCGGTCGCGCCGGCGCTCCCCCATGCAGGGCGGGCGTCGGCGCTTCAGTATCCGTAAGGGTTCGGCTCGCCCCTGGAGAACCAGGCCGCGGCGCCGCACGCAACGGTCACGAGGAGCAGCCTCAGCACCGCCAGCCAAACGCCGGCGCCCGGCAACAAGCAGACGAGGGGCGCGAGCAGCAGCGTCAGCGCGGCCCACGGGGGCGTCTCCGCATAGAGCGCTCCGTTGGCCAGGACTCCGGCCAGGAGCAGCACCTGGGGCAGCGCCGCGGCCCTGTACAGCGGGGCGTAGCCATCCCGGAGACCCGGCCGCAGCAGGAGCACGAGCCCGGGCAAGCCAGAACTCGCGCTGATCGTCGCGGCCAGGAGCGCAGACACCAGCGTCCCCGACCAGCCCAGCGCCGGGGCCGCGAGGACTGCCGCCAGGGCGAAGCCCAGGGAGCTCTCGGTCACCCGCGAGCGAGCCGTCCCCGCCCAGCGAACCGCCAGCGCCAGCATGGTGGCGCCGAGCAGGACGGCAACGTGCTCGGTCACCGCGCCACCCCAGTATCGCTCGTGGAGGCTCTCGGTCCGGCTGAGGAACAGCCAAAGGCCGAGCCCGCCTGCCCCGAGGGCTCCCAGCAGAGCCCGGATCCCGCCAAGCCCAAACAGCACCCCGAGAGGCACCGCAGCCGCGCCGACGACCAGCACGCAGTCCAGGAACACCTTCGGCGGGAAGGCGAGGCTCCTGCCGAAGACGAGGAGCGTCGTCAGGCAGGCTGCGATCGGCGCCAGAGCGGCGAGGGACAGGGGGGGCCACTCCCGCCGCCCATCCCCCCGCAGCCCTAGGGCAGCGGCGAGCAGCGCCAGGAGCAGGCCTGAGGCGACGAGGACCGGCGTGGGGTCGATCAAGAGTCCTTCGCGATGCCCTCGATGGCGAAGGTCATGGTCACCTCGGTCCCGAGGCTGTCGCTGTAGGTCTCGACGCCAAACTTGGTGCGGTCGATCTTGAAGCGGCCCTCGAAGCCCGCGCGGCGGCCCATCCGGGTGTCCGCCTCGCCGACCTTGACGACCTCCATCTCCACCTCACGGGTCACCCCGTGGAACGTCAGGTCGCCCTTGATGGCGTACCGGTCTCCGTCCCCCTTGACCTCCTTGCTCTTGAAGGTGATCTCGGGGAACTCCTTCACGTTGAAGAAGTCCGGCCCGCGCAGGTGGTCGTCGCGGCCCTTCGAGTTCGAGTTGACGCTCGACGCATCGATCGTCATCTCGACCATGGAGTCGCTGTCCTTCTCCCCGAGGGTGAAGGCCCCGGTGAAGGCGTCGAACCGCCCCCACTGGTAGGAGACGCCCAGATGCTTGCAGCGGAACATCAGGGTGCTGTGCCCCATGTCGACGTTGTAGGCGGTTGCGACCACGGGCGCCGGCGCCGGGCCGGGGACGGCAGCGCTCGGCCCGGTGACGATCGCCATGGTGAGGAGCGATGCGAGAGAGAGGGCCACGAGGGCACGCGAGAACTGCTTCATCGGGGAGAGAATGGGTCGATGCGGAGAATCCGCGGGAACAAATGGTCGCGGGAGGAAATTACACTTCGCCGGCGGGATGGCGATCGCCCAATCGCCCACGACACCGCGTTCTTACGCGCCCGCGGCCCCCGCTGACGCCCCCCTCGACCGCTCAACACTTGCCGACCTCGCCGCTCCCCCCCCTCATCGCCCTCGCCCTGATCGGCTTCGCCGGAGTCGCGGCGCAGTGGACCGCCTGGCGCCTGCGGCTGCCGTCCATCCTCCTGCTGCTGGTGGTGGGCCTCGCCCTCGGCCCGGGGCTCGACGTGATCCAACCACGCGAGCTGTTCGGCACCGCCCTGGATCCGATGATCTCCCTGGCCGTGGCCGTCATCCTCTTCGAGGGAGGCCTGACCCTCAAGCTCAAGGAGCTCGGTGAGAACGCGGCCGTCATCACCCGGCTCCTCACCGTGGGCGTCATCGTGACCTGGGGGCTCGCCACCGCCGCGGCCCACCTCATCGCGGGCCTCCCCATCGAGACCGCCCTGGTGCTGGGGGCTATCCTCACCGTCACAGGCCCCACTGTGATCGGGCCGCTCCTGCGTCAGATCCGGCCGCGCGGCCCCTCCGAGGCGATCGCCAAGTGGGAGGGGATCGTCGTCGACGTCGTCGGGGCCACCCTCGCCGTCCTCGTCCTTCACGCCGTGGTGGAGGGCGCCGGGGTCGAGGGGGCCCGCCACACCCTGAGCACCGCGGCCCTGGACCTGGGCCGGACCGCCCTGGTGGGCTCCATCTTCGGGATCGCCGGGGCCTGGCTCCTCGGCTTCGCCCTCCGCAAGCACCTCGTGGCCGATGAGCTCGAGAGCCCGCTCTCCCTCGGCTTCGTCCTCCTCGCCTTCGCGGGCGCTGACTCCCTGGCCCATGAATCGGGGCTCCTCGCCGTGACCCTGATGGGCTTCCTGCTGGCGAACCGCAACGACCTGTCGGTCCACCACATCGTG
>CAZEFP010000182.1:4881-6704 GCA_964511565.1 uncultured Planctomycetaceae bacterium | reverse complement strand
TCGAAGGGGCGAGCCAGGTATCAGAGCAGCGAGAGGGCAGTGAAATTAGGTGGCGGGAGTGCATGGGAATCGAACCCACCGGCCCCCGCTGTTCACGAGGCCCTAACCGGCTTTGAAGACCGGGCGGCACACCAGCACCGATCCACTCCCGTCCGGATGAGGTTGTAGCACACCGCACCTCCGCCTGCCGGAGGAACTGGCGCCCCCCAATGTTCAATCCCCGTCGAGCGCGGCCCCGAGGGCGTCGAGCAAGCGGCGCAGGGATCCGACGCTGTGGTCGCCCATGTGTCCGATCCGGATGGTCGAGCCCCGCAGGTCGCCGTAGCCCGGCGCCACCTCGAAGCCGCGGACCCGCAGGCGCTCGAGGAGCTCGGGGATGTCGCGCCCCCCCGCCGTCGCGCAGGTCACCGAGGGGGACGCCGGCCCTCCGCCCAGGGGCTCCAGCCCGCGCGCCGCGAGGAACGCACCGGTCAGGTCCCGCATCCGGGCGTGCCGCCGATAGCGCCGCTCCCAGCCGCTGAGCTCTTCGATGGCCTCGACCTCGTCCGTCAGCCCGGACTCCACCTCTCCCGCGTGGATGTCCTCGAGCTGCCTCAGGAGCGCGCGGTGCAGGGAGATCGTCGGGGTCATCGGGGGGCGCGCCTCGGCGTGGGCCTCCGTCATCCGGAGGAGGTCGAGGAAGAACCCGCGGTCGGTGGCCCCCTCGGCCCCTGCCAGCATCGCCTCGCTCACGGCGTACAGCCCCAGTCCCGGCGGCAGGGCGAGCGCCTTCTGGGTCCCCGCGAGCACGAAGTCCAGCCCGTGGGCGCTCGCGTCGATGGGCGCGGCGCCCAGGTAGGTGACCGCGTCCACGAGGAGCATCGCCCCGCCACGCTCCCCGAGCGCCCGGGAGACCTCCAGGGGGCTCACCGCCACGCCCGTGGAAGTCTCACTGAGGCAAACCGTGACGGCATCGAACGGGGACTCCGCGAGCCGCTCGCGTGCCTCCTCCAGCCCCGGCGGGGCCCCTGCGGGCGACTCGACCCGGACCACCTCCTTGCCCAGGGACTCCGCGATCGTCGCGAAGCGCCGGGAGAAGGCGCCGTTCACGGCGCAGAGCACCCGGGGCCCCACCGCCCGCAGGGCCATCTCCATGAGGCCGGTGGCCGTGCACGAATGAACCGCGACCCGATGGGTGGGCGACGACGCTCCGAACAGGGTCTCGAGGTGAGGGTCGAGGGCGTGGATCATCCCCCGCATCTCGGCGGAACGGTGCCCGATCATCGGCTCCGCCATGGACGAGAGGACCTCCGGCCGGACAGCGGTCGGCCCCGGGATCCAGAGCTCCGGCCTCACGGACGAGCCTCCAGCGCCCGAGCGAGGAGCCCTTCGAAGCACCCACCCGGCGCCGCGCCGAGCCGCTCGATCTCCGCGGACGAGGCGAGGTGCGGCAGGAGCGCGGCGAGGTCCGGCCGGTCCACCTCGACGTCCGCGCCCGCGACCACGTCGGGCCGGCGCTCGACCGCCGTGAACGCGATGAAGCGGGCGCAGGCGTCCCTGGCCTCGAGGTCCGTGGCGCCGTCCCCCACCAGGGCGACGTCGCCCCCGGGGAAGCGCGCCGCGAGGAGCTCTCGCTTGCCGCCCGCCCGGGCCAGGGGAGACTGGCGGTCGTAGTCCGCGTAGGCGCCCGCGCCGTCGAAGCGGAGGTCCACGGCGTGGATCCGGTCCGCGGGGACGCCGAGCTGCTCACCGAAGGGCCGCACCGCCGGGAGCAGACCGCCCGACACGATCTCCACGCGCTTGCCGAGGTGTTCGGTGCGCCCGAACAGGCGTTCACTGGCGCC
>CAZEFP010000182.1:0-4871 GCA_964511565.1 uncultured Planctomycetaceae bacterium | reverse complement strand
CACGCCGGTGGCCAGCACCACATGATCAAAACCGCCCGCCACCAGCTCCGCCGCCCCGGGAAGCGCCGTCGCCCGGTAGCGCTCGGCGATGCGCCCCATGTCCGAGGCCACCGGACTCGCCAGCTCCAGGCGCCTGCCGTAGACCTCCTCGAGGGGGACCCGCCCCTCCATGGCGTCGGCCGTGAGCGCCGCGATCTCGGGGTGCCCCGCCGTGAGCTCCTCGATGCCCTCGATGGTCGAGAGCGTGGAGTCACAGTCGAAGACGACGGCCGCGAAGGGCGGCCCATGGGCGTGGCGTGGCATGGGGGCAGAGGGTGACGGGCGGCGCCCCGTGAATCAACCGCGCCCGCGGGCACGGCGCGCGATTCGGACGGGGGGCTCCTCGAAGGAGTCGACCCCCGGGCCGGGCGCTCGACCTCAGCGCTTGAGGCCCGGCCCCCGGGCCTCCCGCACCACGTAGCCGAACACCGGCTCGTTCTTGGGGCGGACGCTGGACTCCTCGTGGGCCCCTCCGCCGAGCGCCATCAGGTAGACCAGCAGCGCGCCCAGGCCGACAGCGGCCAGCGCGACCCCGATCATCCGCCACCGCACGCCGAGGGCCTCGGCCTCCACCCCGTCCGACTCGGCGGCCCCACGCTCGCTCTCGGCGCCCAGATAGACCAGCCGCATCCTCTGGGCCGGCGCGGATCGATGCTGCTCGTTGGTCATGTACGGGGGGGCGCCCTGGGGGGGGTGATCGAGAGGATGCGGACGCGGGGTCCCCATCGCGGCCGCTGGCCAGGGCACGGGGTCCGCCCCCTGAAAAATCGGGCTGGCCGGGGGGACGACTTCGGAGGAAGCCAAAAAAGACGGCAACTCCTCGGATCCACGCCTCGACCGAGACATGCCTCGCGAAGAGAATGTTCGCCCGAGCATCCCCCGCACCCCGAGCGCAGCACGCATGAGATTCAAGGACAAGCACGTCGTCGTCACTGGCGGCACCCGAGGCATCGGCCGGGCCGTCGCCCTCGCCTTCCTGCGCGAGGGCGCGATCTGCCACGCCACCTACCGGGGGAACGACGCGGCAGCCGAGTCCCTCGTGGAGGAGGCCGGCGACGCCGGCGAGCGGGTCCACCTGGCCAAGTTCGACGTCGCGGACCACGAGGCCACCGAGGCCTTCTGGGAGGGCCTCGGCGAGACCCCCATCGACGTCCTCGTGGCCAACTCAGGCATCCGGCGCGACGCCGTCCTCGCCATGATGTCGCCGGGGGACTGGGACGCGGTCATCGGGACGAACCTGACGGGCTCGTACACCATGTCCAAGTTCGCGGTCCAGAACATGATGCGCCAGCGCCACGGCCGGATCATCTTCACGACGTCGCCCGCCGGACGCTTCGGCTTCGAGGGCCAGGGCAACTACTCCGCCTCCAAGGCCGGCCAGGTGGGCCTCATGCGCTCCCTCTGCAAGGAGGTCGCCAAGCGCGGGATCACCGTCAACTGCGTCTCGCCGGGCTTCATCGCCACCGAGCTGCTCGACGACCTCCCCGACGAGCTCGTGAAGTCCTACAAGAAGTCGGTCCCGGCCCGCCGCTTCGGGACCACCGCCGAGGTCGCCTCGGCCGTGACCTTCCTCGCCTCCGACGAGGCCAGCTACATCACCGGCGCCACCCTCGACGTGACGGGCGGCCTCTGAGACCAGCACCATGAGCGAGTCCCACTCGAAGCCCGCGGGCGGCTCGGTCCTCGACCGGCCCCTGACCGACTTCCTCCCCCACCGCCCGCCGTTCCTGTTCGTCACGCGAGTGCTCGAGCACGAGGGCGACACCCTCGTCACCGAGTGGGACGTCCCCGAGGACCTGCCGGCGTTCGAGGGGCACTTCCCCGGCCAGCCGGTGCTCCCCGGCGTCCTGATCTCCGAGTTCTGCTTCCAGAGCGGGGCGATCCTGATCTACGCCACGAGCCAGGAGGACCAGGACTCCGTGGGGGTCCCGGTCCTGACCCGCATCGTCGACGCGCGCTTCCGCAAGATCGTGCGCCCCGGCGAGACGCTCCGCGCGGAGATCAAGCTGACCGAGCGCCTGTCCAACGCCCGCTACGTCACCGCCAAGGTCACGAGCGAAGGCAAGGCCGTGCTGCGCCTGCAGTGCGTGCTCGCCGTGGCCCCGGCCGAGGAAGGCTGATGGGCGCCGAGACAGCCCCGGGGGATTGGACCGGCCTCGCGGGCAAGACCGTGGTGGTCACCGGCCTGAAGAACCGCAAGAGCGTGGCGTGGCACGTCACCCGCCAGCTCGAGGAGGTCGGCGCCGAGGTCATCCTGGTCGTGCGCACCGAGGCGCGCCGGGACGAGCTCGCCAAGCTCACCGGAGACCGGCTCGTGCTGACCTGTGACGTCCGAGAGGAGGGCGACATCGAGGGGCTCCGGGCCGCGCTCGCGGAGACCGGCAAGACCATCCACGGTCTGGTGCACTCCATCGCCTTCGCCAACTACTCGGACGGCTGGAAGCCCTTCCACGAGACGAACGAGACGGACTTCCTGGAGGCCACCAAGGTCTCCGCCTTCTCACTCGTCGCGCTCTCCAACGCCCTCAAGGACCTGCTCGATCGGGACGCGTCCGTGGTGACGATCTCCATCTCGAGCACCACCATGGCCGCGGAGAACTACGGGTACATGGCCCCCATCAAGGCCGCGCTCGACTCGGCCGTGGTGTTCCTCGCCAAGTCCTTCAGCGCCTTCAGCGGCGTCCGCTTCAACGCGGTCCGCGCTGGCCTCCTCAAGACCAGCTCTTCCGCCGGGATCCCCGGCTACGTGGACTCCTGGATGCACGCCGAGAAGGCGACGCTCCGCAAGGAGGGCCTGAAGACCGAGGAGGTCGCCGCCACGACCCTGTTCCTGCTCTCGCCGCGCTCCAGCGGCCTCAATGGCCAGGGCCTCGTGGTGGACGCCGGGATGGGGAGCAACTACTTCGACGCCGAGCTGCTGGGCGGCTGAGGCGCTGCGCCGTCAAACGCGAACGCCCCCAGCGCCGGAGTGGAGAACCACTCCCACACCTGCCAATCCTCGGTCCCGCCGGGGCCTGAGGCCCCCGCAATCCGTCGGCGCGCGATCAGCTCCCGGACGCTCTCAAAGCCAAGGACCACGAGCAGTCCGCCCGGGGTCGGCTCGCCGAGCTGAGCGAGGAGGAGGACCTCCTGGGCGATCGCGGGGTGCTGGATCCACTCCACCGCCGCCTCTCCGTCGGGGGCCATGAGGACCACGAAGCGGCGCGAGTCGCCGCCGACGCCGCCCGACTCGCTCACCCGCCGCTGCTCCATCGCGGGGAGCTCGCGGACCTGGGCGAGGGTGATCAGCGGGAAGACCTCTGGGCGGAGCAGCCCCGCCGCCACGGCGGGGTCCTCTGCCAGGATCTCCGACACATCGCCGGGGTCCTCCATGTCGAAGAGGAGCAGGCCACGCGGTGCGCCCTCTGCGGGCGCGAAGGGACCGGTGACCAGGAGGCGGCCAGCCTCGGCCTCCCGCTCGAGGAAGCGGCGGTGGGCGTCGAAGACCTCCCGCTCGGCCAGGGCGTCGCCAGGGTCGAGGGCCTCACCGGGCTGGACCAGCGCCAGGGTCAGGGCAGCGAGCTCGGGGGCGCCCCCGCCGCCGGTGCGGACGGCTCCGCAGGCGGAGCCCAGCACCAGCGTGGCGCCCGCCAGCCCCAGGAGCATCGGTCGCGGTCCCATGGGGGCATCCTGAAGAACCGACGTGCAAAAGGGAACGTCGCGGCCCGAACCCCGAGGCCCGACCGGAGCCAGCGGTCGGACATCACGGCCGGCGCCAGGGCCCGGGGCACCCGGCCCTCCCTGCCCCCAATGCTCTCACGCCGGGACAGTCTGTCTCCCGGGGGACCGGGCCGGCGCCCTCGGGTTGAGGATTCCCGAAAGGCGGCCGAGCGGCTGGGTCGATAGCTGGCATGCCGCGGGGGCTTCGCTCTGAAGGACCCGCCGCACCACCAGCGCGATGAATCCGATCACAAGCACGAAGCGAGTCTCCTCCGTCCTCTTCCTCGGCCTCGTCGCCGCCTGCCAGTCCACCACGATGGACTCCCAGCCGGTGGCCACGCCGGCCGCGGTCGTCCGCCAGCCCTTCTCGGACGCCGTGAGCAGCGGCGTCGCCGTGGCGCTCGAGCGCTGCGACGACCTGATCGAGGCGATCGAGGCGCTCATCGTGGCCCTCGAGACCGGCACGCTGGAAGGGGTGTCCCACGCCTACGCGGAGGCCCGGGCGCCCTACGAGGAGATCCAGGTCCTGGCCTCGGCCTTCCCCCAGCTCGACCTCGCCATCGACGGGCGCTCCTCCGAGTTCGCCCAGGGCGAGCTGGACCCCGACTTCCGCGGCTTCCACCGCATCGAGATCTTCGTCTTCGCCCGTCAGCGCATGGGCGCCGCCATGCCCTACGCGGTGCAGCTCCTCGAGGACGCCCGCGCCCTGCGGCAGGCGCTCGCCGAGCGCGGCCGCTTCAGCGCCGCCGAGACCTTCGCGGGGATGGAGCGCCGCTGCATGGACGTCGCCACGCGCATGGTCTCCAGCGAGGAGGAGATGTGGAGCAACCAGTCGCTCCTGGTGATCCACCACGCCTGGCTCGGCTGCTACTCGCAGTACAAGTACTTCGCGGGGGCCGTCCGTGACCAGGACGCCCTCCTCGCCGAGCGCATCGACCGCGCCTACCGCAAGGCCATCGAAGAGGTCGCCGGTGAGTTCTCGTCCGAGGGCGTCGAGGGATCCCCCTTCACGCTCATCGACATGGGCCAGAGCCGCCAGATCGCGGACGCCAGCCTGCAGCTGCGCAGGTACCTCATCCAGGCCCGCAAGGCCCTGGAGCCCAAAAGCTCCCAAGCCGGACCCTCAAACATTT
>CAZEFP010000181.1:0-6722 GCA_964511565.1 uncultured Planctomycetaceae bacterium | reverse complement strand
GCGCAAGAACTACTCGAGGCAGGCTTCGAATCCGAAGCGGCCTTCTATTCTAGATAGGCGCAGTTCCACTGTTGCCATTGGATTCCACCCATCCAAGATCCCATGAAGCTCGACTCCACCCTCCTCTCGGCGGCCATCGCACCCGCCCTCATCTCCGCCGCCAGCGCCCAGTCCGTGGACTGGGCGGAATTCGTGCGCGAGGACTCTCGCATCAACGCCCCGAACGCGCTCGTTCTCCAGGACGTCCAGGAGAAGGACATGGCCTGGGGCGACTTCGACCGTGACGGTTGGATCGACCTGATCGTGGTTCGCAAACAGCCGTTCACGACCCAGGGGCGTTACCGGAACGTGCTCCTGATGAACGAGTCGGGGACCCTGACCGAGCGGACCAACCTGTACGCGTCCGCCTCCACGGTCGCAGGCGACCAGGGGTTCCTCACACCCACCAACGACCGGGACGTGGCCGTCGGGGACCTCGACGGCGACGGGTGGCTGGACTTCGTCACCGCGACGACATTCTCGCCGGGCCAGCCCAAGCACGTCTCCCACCCCCGGGTCTACATGAACCTGGGGGAGGTCAATGGCCAGTGGCAGGGCTTCATCTACGACGAGGCGCGCATCCCCGACTGGGGGACGTATCCGAACATGTGCGGCGTCGCCATCGGCGACCTGACCGGGGACGGGTTCCCCGAGATCTACTTCAGCCACTACGAGCAGCAGGCCCAGGTGGACCTGAACGACCGGCTCCTGATCAATGACGGGAGCGGCTTCTTCGGCGACGAGAGCACGGCGCGGATGACCACCGCCATGCGTGGCTCCTCCTTCGGGACCTCGGCGGTGATCGACGACATGAACCTGGACGGCGTGAACGACGTCATCAGCGTCTCGGGCTCCGGCGCCACGGGCGGACTGACTCGCTCCTCGGTGGCGTACAACAACCCGAACAACGAGGGGTTCTTCAACATCCTCCAGGAGCCCTACAACGGCGCGCCCTATCACGTCGCCACCGGTGACCTGAACGGCGACGGTCGACCCGACCTCATCCTCAGCGACGACGCGGACGACCGGTACCTGCTCAACCAGGGCAACGATCCCTTCGGGCGTGTGAACTGGGGCCCGGCGAACACCTTCGCGACGGACGACGGGTTCGGGAGCAACAACCTGATCGTCGACCTCAACGGGGATGAGTTCCCCGAGGCGATCATCTGCGACGTCGACGTCGACATCTCCGGGTGCAACCGTCGCCTGCACATCTACCACAACCGCGGTGGGACCGTGGGCGGCATGGTGACCCTGCGCGAGGAGCGCGCGGGCAGCACCTACGGCGCGGCGGGTCTCCCCGAGCTCGAGGGCGTTCACGATGTGGCGCCGATCGATATCGACAACGACGGGGACCTCGACCTCGTGATCGGCCGTTGCAACGGCACCCGGGTGTACATGAACCAGCGTGACCAGCTGGGCTCGGACTACTGCCAGGATGCCAACACGAACTCCACCGGGTTGCCGGCGGACATCAGCGCGATCGGGAGCCCGGTCCTCGAGGACAACAACGTGACGCTGATCTGCGAGGACCTGCCGGCCAACACGTTCGGCTTCTTCCTCGCGAGCCGGACGCGTGGCTTCCTCCCGAACCCCGGCGGCAGCCTGGGCAACCTCTGCATCCTCGGCGACATCGGGCGCTACGTCGGGCCGGGCCAGATCCTGAACTCCGGGACCAACGGAACGATTCAGCTGGCCATCGACGTGGACGACATCCCGCAGCCCACCGGCGGCGTCGGGATGATGGCGGGGGAGAAGTTCCACTTCCAGACCTGGTTCCGTGACAACCTCCTGGGCGTCACCACGAGCAACTTCTCGGACGCGGTCTCGATCGAGCTTCGCTGAGCGACGGATCCATCACGGGCGAGGGCCGATCCGCAGCTGCGGTTCGGCCCTCGCGTCATGGAGACCGACCATGAACGTCCCTGACCTGGCACTCCTCCGCGACACAGACATCTACCTCATCGACCAGGTCCTGAAGGGCCGGCTCGATGGCGTTCGGCGGGTGGTGGATGTGGGGTCAGGCTCGGGGCGGAACCTCCCCTGGTTCCTGGGTCGAGGTGCGCGGGTGACGGCCCTTGATCCGCGGCCGGAGGCCTTCGAGGCCATGGACGAGTACCTCCTCGAGCTCGGGCTCGAGGCGTCGGCGACGGGCGGGGTGGAGCGCGTGCTCGGGCGAGTCGAGGACGCCCCGCTGGAGCACGGAGCCGCCGATGTCGTCATCTGCAACGCGGTCCTGCACTTCGCCGCGGACCGCGCGGAGTTCGAGGCGATGCTGAGGGGGGCATGGGCGCTCGTCGCCCCGGGTGGGATGTTCTTCGCCCGTCTGGCCTCGAGCGTCGGGATCGAGGAACGGCTCGTCGCCCTCGGGGGAGGCCGCTTCTTGCTGCCGGACGAGTCCGAACGCTTCCTGGTGGGTACGCGCGAGCTCGAGGAGTGGCCGGATCGCCTCGGTGCGGAGCGGCTGGAGCCGGTCAAGACCACGGTGGTTTCCGGCCTGCGCGCCATGAGCACCTGGGTCCTGCGTGCTCCGGGTGGCGAGGAGAAGATCCAGTGATGAGGCGACTCGGCCGGCTGGGGCTGATCCCCTTCACCGTGCTCCTGCTCATGGTGGTGGCCGTCCAGGTCGCGGCCTCCAAGGCCGAGCGCACCCGAACGCCGGTGGACCTCGACATGTTGATCACGATGCCGGGCGGTGGCTCGCGCCCGCTGCGGGAGGTGCTCGCCCCGGTCGAGCCGCCGTCGGCAGCGGCCGAGAGGGAGGACGTGCCACCCGCAGAGCGTCATGGCCCTCGTCTCCGTGAGGAGGGGCCCGCGGAGAGGGTGAGCCAGTGGTCGTTCGATGCACAGGTCGCTGGTGACGCCGAGCCGGTCACCCTCTGCGCCCTCGCGGAGCAGCGGTTCTACGCCGGGGACTTCGCGCAGGCCAGGGCCCTCTATGCCTCGGTCGCGCCCGACGATCCTGAGTACGGTCGCGCGCAGCGCCGCCTCGGCTGGGAGATCCAGACCCGGCTCGAGGGGAACCCCCTCGCCGGGGTGGGGAGCGTGAACCGGAGCCTTCGCGCCGATCCGCTGGACGGGAACGCCTGGCAGGACGCCAGCCGCGTCTACGTCGAGGGCCTGCTCTCGCTCTTCCGCTGAGGCGCGGGGCTCAGGCGAGGTCGTACTCGATCGAGCCGCTCAGCGCTTCGCCACGGCTCGCGACCTCTGCCTTGAGGGCGCCCACCAGGCGCTCGCGGTGATCGTAGAGGCGGAAGCCGCGGTCGTCGCGGAGGTATCCGAGCGCCTCGGGGTGCCGCTCCAGCAGGGTGGCCTCGCCCAGCTCATCTCGCAGGCGACTCAGGCGCTCGCGCTTGTCGAGCAGCGCCTTGGTGAGGAAGGGCATCACCGTGGAGTAGTCCGCCTGCATGGACTCGGTGGTCTGGAGGTAGGCGTCCTTGTCGACCTTGCCCCAGGTGACCGCCTCGGCCGGTGGGCAGGAGGAGAGGGAGCCGTCCGTCACGGGCGCCGTGGTGATCTGGATGTCATAGAGGAACCCCTCGATGTCCTCCAGCCCGAGGATCTGGCTGAGGGCCGGCTCCGGCTGGAGGTTGAAGTTCTTGGGGACCCCGCCCCCGAGCACCAGCGTCCCGAGCGCCTTGGCGCTCGACTCGCGCTGACCCCAGACGTGGTACGCGCAGCTCTCGAAGACCTCGGCGTGCAGGTCGAGCTCGAAGGTGTGCTCGAGCATCCCGGCTTCGGCCATGGCCCACAGCTTCATCGAGTTGAGGAAGACCGAGCCGTCCGCGGGGGCGCCGACGAAGACGGGGATCGCCTTTCGGTGGCACAGGGCGAGCAGCCCCTCCGGCGCGCCGTTGCGCTGCTCCTGGCGGGCGAAGCGCTCGCCGAGCAGGTGGCGAAGCTCGGTGCCGGTCATCTTCCTCTGGAACTCCGGCTCCCGCAGGAGCGCGCTCAGGAAGCGGTCCTGGCCGAGGAGGACGTTCTCGTCGAAGCCCACGTCGGTGATCCGGATGATCCGGTCGTCGCGCAACGCCCCGTCGTCGCCATGGAGGGGCACCGCGTGGATGGGGTGCTCGGCGGCGTCATCGAGGGCCCGGTGGCCGTCGTGGTAGCAGACCGCGTCGGTGGTGGAGACGAGGCAGAACCAGCCCGTGTCCAGGAGTGGATTGAGCCAGGCGATGTGCTGCCCCGACGCCGTGACGGGGCCCGCGACGGCCAGGGTCATGGGGACCCCTTCGCCGATGGCCCGGTCCAGCAGCTCCCAGACCCGCCGGACGTACCCGCCGCCGAAGCTCGGGAACGCGTTCTCGATGAGGTGGTCCAGGTGCTTGACCTCTGTGACCGGGCGGTGGCGCAGGGGGGCGCCCGCGGCGGGGCAGTCCTTGGCGGGGGTGGAGTCTCGTCGGGTGGGCATGGCGTCGATCAGGGGAGGGGGGCCGCGTCAGGCGCCGGCTCGCTCGGTCACGGTGATCATGTTCTCGAGCGCCAGCCGTGCCTCGGCCTTCAGCTCCTCCCGCTCGGCCTCGGTGAGGCGGTCGCGGTGGCCGGAGATCTCATCCACCGAGTCCCCTGCGAGCACCCGGTTGGCCTGGGGCGCCTCTCCGCGCCGCAGGAGGTCGAGCATCCCCGCCAGGTGGGGCGGATCGTTGCGGCTCATGGTGGCGCAGCCGCAGCCGGCCGCCAGGGAGCCAGGGACCTCCGCCAGGTGGACGATGTCGACCCCGCGCTTGGCCCCCTCCGTCCGCGCGTTGCGCACGAAGTGGCCCTCCGTCCCGATGGCGAGACGGTCCCCGGGCTGGGCGTCCATGACGGCCTTCCAGAGGAAGTTGGTGCTCCCGCTACCGTCGGCTGCGCGAACGGTCTCCACCGGCGACTCGGGGTGAACCAGGACCCGCCGCCCGTCCCGCTTCCAGTGGTCCACCATCTCCGGCTTGAAGACCGTGTGCACCCCGCAGAACGAGCCCCACAGGATCATCTCCGCGGCGTCGAGGGCCTCGAGCCCACCGTCCACGTCCTCCAGCCGGTAGGCCCCGGAGAACGTGCCCGGGTCGGGGAGGGCGAGGAGGGTCGCCGGATCCATGCCGAGCTGGTCGGCGACGTTGCGCCCGAGGTGCTGGTCGGGGACGAAGAAGATCTTCTTCCCCTGTTCCCGTGCCCACCTCACCACGTGCTGGGCGTTGGAGCTCGTACAGACCGCCCCGCCTGTCCGACCCGCGAGGGCCTTGAGGCGCCCCGAGGTGTTCATGTACGCCACGACCAGGAGGTCATCTCCGTAGCGATCGATGAGCTGGTCGGCGATGGGGAGCACCATGTGATCCTTGGCGAGCATCTCCATCGTGCAGCCCGCCTTGGGGTTCGTGATCCAGACCTCCTGGTGGGGGTGGCTCAGGATGGCGACGGTCTCGGCCATGAAGTGGACGGCCGATTCGACGATCACCCGCTTCTCCGGATTCCGCTCGGCCTGGAGGGCGAGCACGTAGCTGTCCGAGACGGCGCCGTGGTATCGCTCCACGAGCTTCACGATCTCCCCGCCCATGTAGAAGTGGGCGAGGAGCAGCAGCTCGTCGCCGAAGTGCTCGATGGCGGGCACCACGTAGCGGTCCAGCCACGGCAGGACCGTCTCCGGGGTCCGGTCAGGCAGCGCCAGGTACTCCTCGGCGTAGGGGCGGAACTCCTCCTGGTACCAGTCGAGGGGCAGATCCGTCTGACAGATCGGAATTCCGGTCTCGAGGGTCAGGCCGGTGGGGCGAACCGCCGACGATAGAGACGTGGACGGGGCGTTGCTGGGTCGATCGGGGGACATTCAGGGCCTCCTGCCGGGCGGTGACGCCGCCTGGCGGACGCACAGTCTAGGCCGTCAGCGGCCCGTTCCATCCATTGCCGTCGACTCGTAAGCTGCCGGAACCCGGGATCCCCCCGACCAGCAGCCCCCGACGGACGTCGAATCATGTCTGACTCGCCTCGAAACTGCCCTCGAACCGGAGCCCGGAACGCGACTTCTCTCGCGGCGGCGGCGCTCATCGCACTGGTCGCTGCCTGCTCGTCCGGCGGTGGAGACGCGCTGCCGGCTCCCGTGGAGGAGGAGGTGAGCCCCTTCCCGAAGCTGGAGGCCGGGTTGAACCTGCGGCCGGCGAGCCGGGTCGGGCAGGCGGTCTTCACCCTTGAGGGTATCGACGGCGGGGTGTTCGACCTCACCGGGGTCGAGCTACGGGGCCAGAGCGCTGGGGCGCGGATCGACACCGCGCTCGGCTACGGACTCCTGGTTCGGCGCTGCAACGGGATCACGATCAAGGGCGGGCTGATCGGTGGCTACAAGGGCTGCATCGTCATCGAGGATTCGAGCGACGTGACGATCGACGGCGTCCGCTTCGACGGCTGGTACGGGCAGCGATTGAAGTCGACCGAGTTCGCCGAGGACACGACCGACTGGCTCTCGCCGCACGAGAACGACCGCGGTGAGTGGCTGGAGGAGTACGGGGCGGCCATCTCCGCCACCAACTGCCGCGGGCTCAAGATCCCCGACTGCCGCGGCCGGCATGGACAGAACGGCGTGCTGCTGACGCGGAGCGACGACTGTCAGCTGTATGACAACGACTTCTCCTTCCTCTCTGGATGGGGGCTCGGCATGTACCGCTCCTCGGAGTGCGTCGTGTCGCACAACGTCTTCGACTACTGCGTCCGCG
>CAZEFP010000180.1:0-6726 GCA_964511565.1 uncultured Planctomycetaceae bacterium | reverse complement strand
GTCGGAGTCCCGTGCGTCAACGCGCTCTCCACGCTCCTGAAGGTCGAGGTGCACAAGGACGGCGAGATCCACCAGATGTCCTTCGAGCGCGGGGAGAAGGCCAGCGACCTCACGGTCACCGGGACCACCGATCGGACGGGCACCACGGTCACCTGGTTCGCCGACCCTGAGATCTTCTCCACCACCGAGGTCGAGTACGAGATCGTCGAGAAGCGACTGCGTGAGACGGCGTACCTGATGGGTACGCGCGGCCTCCGCATCGAACTCGAGGATGAGCGCACCGGAGCCTCCGAGGTGTTCGAGTTCCCCGACGGGCTGAAGACCTTCGTCAGCCACATCAACAAGAACAAGACCGTCCTCCACGACGACATCATCCACTTCTCGAAGTCGGTGCCGTCGACGGACGATCCCGGCGCCGAGTACGAGGTGGAGCTCGCCCTGCAGTACTCCGACTCGTACCAGGAGAGCGTCTTCACCTTCGTCAACAACATCAACACCCACGGCGGCGGCACCCACCTCGCCGGCCTGCGCGGCGCCATGTCTCGGACGCTCGGGGCCTACGCGCGCGCCGGAAAGCTGGTGAAGGAGAACCAGGACCTGCCCTCGGGGGACGACTGGCGCGAGGGACTCACCGCGGTGCTCTCCCTGAAGGTGCCCGACCCCCAGTTCGAGGGGCAGACCAAGGACAAGCTGGGCAACCGTGAGGCCCAGGGAATCGTCGAGGCGGCCGTGAACGACCTCTTCGGCACCTACCTCGAGGAGAACCCCGGGCCGGCGAAGGCGATCGTCGGTAAGGCGGTGCGCGCGAAGGAGGCCCGCGACGCGGCGCGCAAGGCGCGGGACCTCGTGCGCCGGAAGTCTGCCCTCGCGAGCGGCAACCTCCCGGGCAAGCTGGCGGACTGTCAGAGCAAGAACCGCGACGAGACCGAGATCTACATCGTCGAGGGTGATTCGGCCGGCGGGCCGGCCAAGCAGGGTCGGGACCGGCGCTATCAGGCGATCCTCCCCATCAAGGGCAAGATCCTCAACGTCGAGAAGGCGCGCCTCGACAAGATGCTCGGCCACCAGGAGATCCAGCTGATCATCTCCGCGCTCGGCACGGGCATTGGCGCGGAGTTCGACATCGAGAACCTGCGCTACGGGAAGATCATCATCATGACGGACGCCGATGTGGACGGCTCCCACATCCGCACTCTGCTGCTGACCTTCTTCTTCCGTCAGATGCCAGAGACCATCGAGCGCGGCCACCTCTACATCGCTCAGCCGCCGCTCTACAAGCTGACGGTGGGCAAGAAGAGCCAGTACATCGTCGACGATCCCTCGCTGCGCAAGGCGCTCCTGGAGCGCGGTGTCGAGCAGATCACGGTCGAGGACCGCTCCGCCAAGAAGGAATGGACGGGGACCGAGCTGAAGATCCTCCTGGACCAGCTCCAGGAGCTTCAGAACCTGGTCGATGGCGCCGTACCGGCGTGGTCGGAGACCTCCTTCACCGAGTTCCTCGAGCGCTGGGACGGTTCACAGCTGCGTCCGATCCATGCGGCTCGCGGCGCCAACGAGGAGTTCTTCAGCACCAAGGAGGAGCTCGACAGCTGGCTGGAACTTCAGGGCGTGGACGGCGACCTCAAGGTCTATCGCGGCCCGGACAGCAACGTCCTCCGGCAGGACGCTGACATCGTCGTGACCTTCCTGCGTCAGCAGCAGGAGATCGAGGCGGTGCTCGGCGCCATCGCCGAGGGCGGCCTGCAGTTCCAGGGCGGCGGCAACTTCCTGGTGCGCACCTCCAAGGGTGCGGAGCAGGAGTGCGCGAACCTCATGGACCTCGCGAAGGAGGTCCAGAAGGGCGCCCAGTCCGACGTGGACATCCAGCGCTACAAGGGTCTCGGAGAGATGAACCACGACCAGCTGTGGGAGTCGACCATGGATCCTGCGACGCGGAGCCTCTACCAGGTGACGCTCGAGGACGCCCTGGGCGCCGACGAGATCTTCACGATCCTCATGAGCGAGGGCGTCGAGGCCCGTCGGGAGTACATCGAGCAACACGCCCTCGAGATCACCAACCTCGACGTCTGAAGCCCAGGAGGGGCATTCAGGGGACTGAAAAGCGCTCTCCTAGGTGGGCAGCGGATCTCTTCCGCCACTCTGGTCAATCCGTTCAAGGCGCTGGCCCCAGGGGTCGATAAGCAACTTCAGTCCGCTCCCCCGGCGGACGGAGATCCCCTTGAAGTACTCGCAGAGACTGGACTACGCGCGGCTCGCAGAGACGCTGCTCGAGCGCGGCCTCGTGGCCCCGGAGCCGGTCCGCGAGCTGCTCCAGCTCAGCCGAGAGGGAGGGATGGGCTTCTGCGAGGCGCTCGTGACCTCGAGTCTCATGGCGGACTGGGAGCTCGCACAGCTGATCAGCGAGACGTTCCAGCTGCCGTTCCTGCCCATCGAGCTCCTCGTCCCGAACCCGGCGGCGCAGGAGGAGATCGACAAGGACTTCTTCATCCAGCACAACCTCGTCCCGGTCGACATCTTCGGGCAGATCCTGACGGTGGCGATGCCCGGCCTCGTGCCGGCCGAGGTCCTGGCGCAGATCGCTGTCCAGACGGACTCGGAGATCCTGCCCCTGGTCAGCTCCGTCGAATCCAATCGTCGGTGGGTCAGCGACAACCTCGAGGCCCGCGTGGTCCCGGAGCGAGAGGGCGGCTGGGGCTCGATCTTCGACGAGGCGGACGCCGAGGTCCTCGCTGGGCTCGAAGAGCCGGGCAGCCTGGATCTACCCGGGCCGCTCCCTGTGGAGCTGGGCGACTCCCTGGATCTCGACTCGATCGAGGCCGAGGCGGCCAGCCCCATCGAGCTCCCGCCGATGCCCGACTTCGGGGACTCCGGCGCGGGGAACTAGGACCGCCGCGACGGCACGCGCCAGTCGCCGCCGAGCCGCCGCACCAGCGCGTGGTCGGCAATCCGGGGTGAGAGGATCGAGAGGATCCCCAGCAGCCGCCACTTCCAGCGCAGGGAGACCTCCGGACGGGGACGGCGATCGAGCGCGAGGATCTCGCGCGCCACCTCGCTCGCCGGGCGGGCGTCATCGAGGTCTGGGTCGGGGAGCCGCTGGGGGTTCAGCTGGTTCTGGAAGAAGCCCGTCGCGGTGAGCGCGGGGTTCAGGGTGCTGACGGCGATGTCCTCCTCGGCCCACTCCACGCGCAGGGCCTCGCCGATGGAGCACACCGCAGCCTTGCTGGCCGAGTATCCCGCCTGGCCAGGGATGCCGCGCCGACCGACGACGCTCGAGATGTTGACCACGACGGGCCGCTGGCCGCGGACGAGGAGCGGGTAGCAGGCCTTGCACGTCAACAGCAGCGCGAAGACGTTGGTGTCGAACACTCGACGCAGCGGCTCGGGGTCCAGCTCGCTCACACGCGCCCGGTAGCCGATGCCCGCGTTGTTGACGAGGAGGTCGAGGCCCCCGAAGGCCTGCTCCAGCGAACGGATCGCGCCCTCGATCTCTTCGAAGCTGGTGAGGTCGCAGGGCAGCACGAGGTGGTCCCCGTCGGGGTGGGGAGGGAGCTCCGCAGCGATGGCCTCCAGCCGCCCGCGGTTGCGCGCGAGGAGCGCGACCCGGTAGCCCTCGGCGGCGAGGAGCCGGGAGACGGCCTCACCGATCCCCGAGGAGGCGCCGGTGACGAGGGCCCGACGACCCCTCAACGGACGACGCGCACCTTCTTCCGCGCGCGGTCCCAGCGCTGGACCTCACGCTCCACCTTGGCGACCTGCCGGTCGTTGGGGTAGAGGTCCTGGATCTCGAGCAGCCAATCCGCGATGCGTTCGAACGCGGTGTCCAGCTTGGCTTTCGCCACGGCGCCTTTCTGTTGGAAGGCAGCCTCATCGCCGGCCTCTCGGGCCTTCTGGGCCTCGTTCGCGAGCCGCACGCCCTCATCCGCGAGGGCGCGCGCGGCCAGGAACGTGGGGTTCTCGAGGAGCCCTGCGGGGGCGAGGTCGCTGAGGGTCTGGCGGGTCCCCGCCGTCCCCGAGGGGCTGTTGTCGATGTCCGCGAAGGGGTTCGGCGAGCTCAACTGGGGTGCCGCGTCAGGCGCGGCGGCTGGGGCCGGGGCAGAGGCCCCCTTCTTCTTGTTCTTGTTGGAGGCCACAGCGACCGCGAACGCGGCGCCGAGGATCCCGACGATCAGGAAGGCGATGGGGGCGAGGTTGATTCCCTGCTGCGGCCTCTGAGAGGCCTTCTCTGTGCGGCGAGCCATGGGCCGAGCTTAGCGGGACGAGCTGCCAGCTGGGGCGCGGAGCCGCGCGGCGTATCCCCCGTCGGTGGGCCCGCCTTCCTCGATAGACCGGGGCGTGGAGCGGTGCTCCTGCTCCAGGACCCACTCGGGGTGGTCGCGCAGGAAGCCGCGGACCTGCTGTTCGTTCTCCTCGTTCTCGAGGCTGCAGGTCGAGTGAATCAGCGCGCCGCCGGGCTCCACATGAGCCGCGGCGGCCCGCAGAAGGGACCGCTGGAGGTGGACAAGCTCCTTCTGGGCCTGGGGTCCGTGGCGCCATCGGGCCCCGGGCCGCTGGGCAAGAACGCCGGTGTTGCTGCACGGCGCGTCGACGAGCACAGCGTCGAAGCGCGCGTCTTCCCTCAGCGCTGTCGTCCTGTCCATGGCGACCAGGCCCGGGGCGCCGAGGCCGAGGCGATGGAACCCGCTGTGGATGCGCTGAAGGCGCCGCGGGGAGAGGTCGCAGGCGACGAGGGGGCCGGGCGCTCGCTCCAGGAGCGCCGCCGTCTTCCCCCCGGGTGCGGCGCACAGGTCGAGGACCCGGCGACCCTCGATGTCGCCGACCGAGAGGGCCGCGTGGAAGGCGTGCTCGCCCTGTACGGTGATCTCACCGCGGTGGAAGAGCGGTGAGGCGAGGGCCGACGCCGCGTCCTCGGGGGCCACCAGGAGGAAGCGGCCGTGGGATCCCTCGACACTGGGCACGCCGGCACCGGCAAGCTCGGCCTGCACCGCCTCCCGCGGGCGCTCGGACCGGATCCTGAGGGAGAGGGGGGGCTCCTCGAGCGCGAGTCTCGCGAGGCGGTCCGCCTCCTCACGCCCCATGCGCTGGGTCCAGCGCTTGTGGAGCGCGCTGGGCAGGGAGAGCGCGTCCTCCGCCCAGAGGTGGGGGTGCTCCTCGGGGTCTCGGAAGACGGGGAACTCGAACCGAAGATCGCGGCCGACCACGTCGCGCGTCGGGTCGCCGCTGGCTCCGGGGCGGATCGACCGCTGAACGCTGCGGAGCACGGCGTTCGCCGTTCGCCCCTTGCCGAGCCCGAGGTGGTCCGTGACACACCGGACGGTCTCCGAGATGGCCGCGTGGTCCGGGACCCGGTCGAGGAAGAGGAGCTGGGCGATCCCGAGGCGAAGGAGGGTCGCGAGGTCGGCCTTCGGCTTGGCGTGGGCGAACGCTGCGAGCACGGCGCGAAGCGTCCCGCGCCGGCGAACCTCCGTGCCCACGAGCCGGCGCGCGAGACCCGTGTCGCGCTCATCGAGGCCCCGCTGAGCTGCGAACCGATCGACCTCCCGGAGAGGCGTGGGGGAGCCACTTCGAAGGCAGAGGTAGGCGGTCTCGCGGGGCATCGGGCGGATCCTACCCGCCCGCGACCCCCGAGCCTCCGCGACAAAGCTCGCGCTTTCCACACCCCGTGGAGAGTCCTGTGGAGAGACTGCGCCCATGGGGACCACCGGAACGGGAGCGGGCCGGCCGGTGGCCGTGGTGGTGGCCGGCTGCCTCGTCGCGATGTTCATCACGGCTCCGGGACAGACGTTCGTCATCTCGACCTTCAGCGGTGCGCTCTCCGGGGCGCTCGACCTCTCGCTCGAGCGCCTCGGCCTCGCGTACCTGATCGGCACCTTGGCCTCCGCCCTTTGCTTGACGGGCATCGGGGGCGTGGCGGACAGGATCGGGCCTCGGCGGATGATCGGCGTCGCGTCGGTGGGGCTCGCCGGCGCGGGGCTGGCGTTCCAATCGGCGGCCGGGTTCGCATCGCTCACGCTCGCGTTCTTCCTCCTTCGTCTGACCGGACAGGGGGCGATCTCCCTGGCCTCGAGCCACGCGCTGGCCCTGCGCTTCGACGCCACGCTCGGCCGGATGGAGGGGCTTCGCGGGGGCACGGTGGCCCTTGCTATCGCCACGGTGCCGCAGCTGTCCGTCGCCTTGATCGATCGCCATGGCTGGCGGCTGGCGGCGGTGGCGCTGACGGCCTCGGCGGCGGCCCTGGGCCTTGCCGCGTCCCTGTTCATGATCGACCGCGACCCCCGCCCTGGAGCCGATGGGGGAGGGGCCGACGGGGACGGGTCGGGGTCGTTCGACCTCGCGGCGGCGCGGCGCACCGGCGTCTTCTGGGTGCTGATCGCGCTCGTCGCGGCCCAGGCAGCCATCGTCACCGCGGTGCACTTCCACCTCCTCCCGATCCTCGCGGAGTCCGGCGCGGACGCGGCGCAGGCCGCCCGCACGTACATGACCTACGCGGGGGCGGGGCTCGGTGCGACGCTCCTGGGCGGCGTGCTCGCGGACCGGCAGCACCCGGCGCCGCTCCTTGGGGCGTCGATGGTCCTGCTCGGGCTCGGCGCGGTCTCGCTCGAGGTGTGGAGCGGCGGGGTCGGGTCCCACGTGGCGATGGGAACCCTGGGCGTCGCCCAGGGGCTCGGGGCCGCCGTTCACGGGCCGACCCTCGCGCGCTTCTTCGGTCGCCAGCACCACGGCGCGATC
>CAZEFP010000179.1:0-6738 GCA_964511565.1 uncultured Planctomycetaceae bacterium | reverse complement strand
CGCTGGTCCCCGGCCACCGGCGCTTCTGTCTCTGAATGGGGCACGGGCCACGCGGCCGGGAGGTCCTCGCGGAAGCCAGGCGGACCGTGAACTCCACTGCATCCATCGGCATTCCAGGTTGACAGCGTAAACTGTAAGACAGCTTCTGGCCGAGAAGGGACCCTGGGGGGGCCCCGGCGGGCCCTGGGTGGCTGCTCGCGGCAGCCGCTCGCCCGCTCTCTTCTCGGAACGAGACACCGCCACCGACCGCACCGGAACCGCATGATCCAGGTCCAGAAGGCCGAAGGGCCCGACATCGTCCTCGCAGCCGGTCTGCGCAGCCCTTGGGCGCGCGCCGGCGCCCGCTTCCGCGACGAGGACGCGGGGCACCTCGGCGCCCTCGTGGCCCGCGAGCTCCTCGCTCGCACCTCCCTCGACCCGGCGGAGATCGACGAGGTCATCGTCGGCTGCGTCGGGCAGCCGCACGACCAGGCGAACATCGCGCGGGTCATCGCGCTCCGTGCGGGGGTCCCGCGCCATGTGCCGGCGCGGACGGTGGCCCGCAACTGCGCCTCGGGCATCGAGGCGGTCACCACCGCCGCCCAGGCGATCGAGGCCGGCTCGGGAGACCTCTACCTCACCATGGGGGTCGAGGTGATGAGCCAGTACCCGCTCATCGTCAGCAAGAAGATGACCGCGATGTTCGCGAAGCTGGCCGGCGCCCGCTCCATGGGGCAGCGGCTCGCCGCGCTCGCCTCCTTCCGGCCGTCCTTCCTCAAGCCCCGCATCGCCCTGCTCGAGGGGCTGACCGATCCGACCTGCGACCTGCTGATGGGGCAGACGGCCGAGCTCCTCGCCCGGGACTTCGGGATCACCCGTGACGAGTGCGACGGCTACGCGGCCCAGAGCCACAACCGCGCGGCCAAGGCCCGTGACGCTGGCCGCTTCGACCGTGAGATCGTACCGGTCATGCCCCTGGGCGCCCGAACGGGCGACAGCTCGCTCATCCACGACGACAGCATCCGCGACGGGCAGTCGCCGGCGAAGCTCGCCAAGCTGCGCCCGTACTTCGAGAAGCCCGACGGGGTGGTGACCGTGGGCAACGCCTGCGGGATCACGGACGGCGCCGGGGCGCTCATCGTGACGACCCGCGAGCGGGCCCGCGAGCTCGGGCTCGAACCGCTCGCCCGGATCAAGTCCTGGGCCTGGGCAGGGTGCGACCCCGAGCGCATGGGGCTCGGACCCGTGTACGCCACGGCGCAGGCCCTCGACAAGGCCGGCGTGGGCCTCTCCGATGTCGGGGCGGTCGAGCTCAACGAGGCCTTCGCCGCCCAGGTCATCGCCTGCCAGCGCGCCTTCGGGAGCTCGGAGTTCGGCTCGGGCCGCCTCGGGCGCAGCGGCGCGGTCGGCGAGCTCGACATGACCCGCACCAACGTCAACGGGGGCGCCATTGCCCTCGGTCACCCCGTGGGCGCCACCGGCGCCCGGCTCCTGCTCACCGCCGCCCACGAGCTGGAGGTGGGGGACCACGAACTCACGCTCGCCACCCTCTGCATCGGCGGCGGCCAGGGCGGGGCCGTCCTCCTCGAGAGGATCTCCTCATGATGGACATCAGCAGATTCCCCGGGATCGAGAACGCGCCCGAGCCGGGCACGTGCGTCCGCGTGGAGCGCCCCGAGCCGGGGTTGGCCATCCTCGTGATGGACCCCCCGCACCGGAGCTTCCCGGTGCTGGACGCGCCCATGCTGCGGGACATCGACGCGGCGCTGACGGAGCTCGAGGCCGACGCCTCGATCACGGGCATCGTGCTCACCGGGCGCAGGCCCGACCAGTTCCTCGCGGGGGCGGACGTCGAGGCGATCGCCACGGTCACCGATCCCGGGATCGTGCGCGACGCGGTCATGATGGTCCACGAGCTCTTCGGCCGCCTCGAGGGCATGCGCGCCCGCACCGTGGCCGCCGTGGGCGGGCCCGTCCCCGGGGGCGCGTTCGAGATCAGCCTCGCCTGCGACGCCATCGTCGCGACCGACGACAAGAAGACCCGGATCGGGCTCCCTGAGACCCAGCTGGGGATCATCCCGGGGTGGGGTGGATCGCACCGTTTGCCCAAGCGCGTCGGGGTCCCGATCGCACTCGACGCCATCCTCACCGGCCGGCTCTATCCGGCGAAGAAGGCCAAGCGCCTCGGGATGGTCGACCGCCTGACCAAGAAGGAGTACCTGGTCCGCGTGGCGAGCGACCTCGCCATGGGGCGCGAGCGGCTCCGACGGCGGAGCCGCGGCTGGAAGAGCTGGCTGGTGGACCGCAACCCGCTGGCGCGCTTCGTGATCGGCAATCAGGCGACCAAGCAGATCGACCGCAAGGCGCACGGGAACTACCCGGCGCCCTACCGCGCGCTCGAGATCGTCCTGAAGGCGCCGACCAAGACCCGCCAGGAGGCCGCGAGGATCGAGGCCGAGGGCACGGTCGACCTGGTCACGGGCAAGGTCTGCAAGAACCTGGTCTCCATCTTCTTCGCGTCGGAGGCGGCCAAGAAGGCCGCGCAGTTCGCCGACGGCAGCACCCCGCCGAGGATGAAGGGGGCCGCGGTGGTGGGCGGCGGCGTCATGGGGGCGGGGATCGCCAGCCTCCTGGCGGAGCGTGGCCTTCACGTGCGTCTCTCCGACCTCTCCCAGGGCGCGCTGGACGCCGCGACGATCTCGCACCGCAAGGACGTCGAGAAGAAGCGCAAGCGGCGGCGCTATCAGCGCCATGAGGCGGACAAGGCCATCGACCGGCTCGAGGTCTCCCTCGGTATCAACGCCATCGCCGCGGCGGACGTCGCCGTGGAGGCTGTCGCCGAGGTCATGGAGGTCAAGCACAAGGTCCTCGGCCAGCTCGCCTCCGAGATGGCGGACGACGCGATCCTCTGCACCAACACCTCGTCCCTGAGCGTGACGGCCATGCAGGCCGCCACGCCGCACCCCGAGCGTGTGGTGGGGATGCACTTCTTCAACCCGGTGAAGAAGATGCCGCTGGTGGAGATCGTGCGCGGCGAGCAGACCTCGGACGAGACGGTGACCCGGATCGCTGCCCTCTCCGTGGCCCTCGGGAAGACGCCCGTGGTGACCCGCGACGTGCCGGGGTTCCTCGTGAACCGGCTGCTCGGGCCCTACCTCGACGAGGCCGTCCGCCTCTTCGTGGAGGGCGTCAGCCCCCTGCGCGTCGACCGCCTCCTGGTCCGCTTCGGGATGCCAATGGGCCCCTTCACGCTGCTGGACGAGGTCGGCCTCGACATCGCCGCGCACGCGGCGAAGTCACTGCACGAGGGGTACGGCGAGCGCATGGCTCCGACCGCCGCGCTGATGGGAATGATGAGCCCCGACCGCCTCGGCAAGAAGTCGGGCATGGGCTTCTACGATCACCGCCGCAAGGGGCGGGGGAAGAAGGGCGCGCCGACGCTGATGGAGGACCTCTCCGGCTACCAGTCCAGCAGCCGCGCCATGCGGATGAGCGACGTGGAGATCGTCGAGCGCGTGGTGCTCGCCATGGTCGGTGAGGGCGCCCGCGCCTTCGAGGACCGGGTCGTGGCCACCGCCGCAGAGTTCGACCTCGCCACGGTCTTCGGCACGGGCTTCGCGCCGTTCCGGGGCGGGCTGCTCAAGTACGTGGACTCCGTCGGCGCCGCCAACATCTGCGAGCGAATGGATGCTCACCGCGCCATGGCCGACGTGGCCGAGCGGGGGGAGGCGGCCCAGCGCTTCGAGCCGGCTGCCGTCCTCCGCAAGCTGGCCGAGGACGGCGGGACCTTCCATGGCCTGACCGACTCGTCCGCCTGATCCGCCTGACCCGGTAGGCTGGCGGCATGGGTATCGCCGCGCTCCTCCTCGTCCTCGCGTCCGCTCCGTCGGGTGCGGGGACGCTCGCATGCTCCCCGACGTCCGCGCCGCAAGCGGCGGAGGCGCCCTCCGCCCTCGGAGGCGCCGATGCGCGCGCTGCCCGTGACGAACGCCGCCCCAACATCGTCCTCGTGATGGCGGACGACATGGGGTTCACGGACATCGGCTGCTACGGCGGCGAGATCAGGACGCCCGCCTTGGACCGCCTCGCCGCAGGCGGGGTGCGGATGACGCAGTTCTACAACACGTCGCGATGCTGCCCCACGCGAGCCTCGCTCCTCACCGGCCTCTACTCCCACCAGGCGGGGATCGGGCTGATGACCTCGGACCGCGGCAGCGATGCCTATCGCGGCGACCTGAACCGCCGCTGCGTGACCCTGGCCGAGGCGCTGGGCGCGGGCGGCTACCGGACGTATCTCTCCGGCAAGTGGCACGTGACCAAGCACGTGCGAGCCGATGGCCTGAAGCACAACTGGCCGCTGCAGCGCGGCTTCGACCGCTTCTACGGGACCATCACCGGCGCGGGGAGCTTCTACGACCCGACCACCCTCTGTCGCGGGAACACCTACATCACCCCGGAGAACGATCCGCTCTATCGCCCCGAGCGCTTCTACTACAGCGACGCCATCAGCGACAACGCGCAGCGCTTCATCGACGATCACTTCGAGGGGGAGCACGCAGACGCGCCGCTCTTCCTGTACGTGGCCTACACCTCGGCGCACTGGCCCATGCACGCTCCTGAGGAGGAGATCGCGGCCTACCGCGGGGTGTATGACCAGGGGTTCGCGCCCATCGCAGCGGCGCGCAGGGCGCGGGCCGTCGAGCTGGGCCTCCTGGACGAGCGATGGGCACAGGCGCCGCTCGCGAGGCGGTGGGCCACCATGGAGCATCCCGAGTGGGAGGCGCGCAACATGGAGTGCTACGCGGCGATGGTGACGCGCATGGATCGCGGTATCGCGAGGATCGTGGAGTCGCTCGAGGCGAGGGGGGAGCTGGACAACACGCTCTTCGTGTACCTCCAGGACAATGGCGGCTGCGCCGAGAACATGGGCTTCCGGTCGAACGCCAAGGACCTCGACGGTGCCACGTACGAGCCGCTCGGCCCGGACGGGTTGCAGATGAAGATCTGGCCGCCCATGCAGACTCGTGACGGGCGGCCGGTCCGGACGGGCCCGGCGGTCATGGCGGGGCCGGAGGACAGCTACGTCTCCTACGGGCCGGGCTGGGCAAGCGTGTCCAACGCGCCCTTCCGCGGGTTCAAGCACGACGGCCTCGAGGGGGGGATCAGCACGCCCTTCATCGTGCACTGGCCGGCGGGGCTGGGCCCTGAGAGGGCGGGGGAGGTCGTGCACGCTCCCGCTCACCTGATCGACGTGATGCCGACTTTCCTCCGCGCGGGGGGGGCGGCGTATCCCGGGTCGTTCCACGGTGCCGAGGTGCAGCCCATGGAGGGGGTCGACCTCATGCCGCACCTGGGCGGAGGCGAACTCGAACGCGAGCGGCCGCTCTTCTTCGAGCACCACGGGAACCTGGCCATGCGGGACGGTCGGTTCAAGATCGTCTCGACCTACCGCAAGACCGAGCCTGTCCGGTGGGAGCTCTATGACATGTGGGCGGACCGGTCCGAACTCCACGACCTGTCCGCGGAGCAGCCCGAGCGAGTCGCGCGGATGGCGAGCGAGTGGCAGGCCTGGGCCGAGCGCGGCGGCGTCCGCCGTTGGCCCTACTGATCTCCTTGGGGCGGGCCGGACCCCGAACCGGCGCGTCGGCTCAGAAGAGGAACAGCACGCCGTCGAGCTGGCGTAGGGCGGCGTAGAGGTCGATGACCGACTGGGCGTCGGGGCAGACTGGCTCGAGGGTCACCGACTCGTGCCGTCCACCGGAGGCCGTCTTCACGCTCGAAGGGGGAGGGCTATCGAGCCCGAGGCTGCCCTGGACGCAGGCGCTGGCGCGCGCCGGCAGGTCGGTCCCCGTGGCGCCGATCACCTTGAAGGTGAACGGGCAGGGGAAGCTGTGGCGCGACTCGAGGAGCTCGACCGTCGGGGGCTGGTGATCCATCCCCCCATTGTGGGGCACCGGGCCCGGGGTTCGACCCCGGGCCCGCGGAGATCGTGCGCCGGGTCAGTCCGCGAGGAGGCCGGGCAGACGGGACACGAGATCCTTCTTGCCGGACTTCGAGATGGGATCGTCACCGAGGTACACGTCGAACATGGCCCAGGCGAGATCCTGGGACTTGAGGTCGGGCTTGCGCTCACCGTTGACCACGGTGCACAGCGTCCCGTCCGGGTGCCAGGTGAAGCGCAGCTCGTTGCCCTCCTTGAGCTCGTCGAGGGAGAAGAAGCCGCGGAACGTGGTGAGGTCCTTGAGCTTCTCAGCCTTGGTGCCCTCCATCGCCTTGCGGCGGGAGAGGATGCGGGGCTCGAGGGAGTCCTCGAAGGCCTCGACGATGTCCTCGGCGTCGACGTCCCGGCAGAAGCGCATCCGCAGCTCCTTGGTCCCGTTCGGCTGCAGGAGCTTGGTGTAGAGCGCGCTGTCCTTGCCCAGGGCCTTGGCGTTCTTGCCCTTCCACGCCGCGAGGTCCTTCTCGATGAAGGCCGTGTCCGCGTAGACCACGTAGGAGTAGACGTTCACGTTGAAGATCGTCTTCTCGCGGATCGCGAGGCCGAGCAGGGCGAGGTCCTGGGGCTTGGCGCCCTCCTTCTTGGCGGCCTCCTCGCTGAGGGTGGACTTGATCGTCACCGGGTAGCGGTGCTTGCTCTCGCCCTCCTTGGCGGTCTCCACGTCCTGGACAGGAGCCGGCTGGGGGGTGACGAGGGTCGCGGCGGGGGAGGCGGTGAGCGGGAGGAGCAGCGTTGCGGTCAGGAGCATGGGTGGGGTTCCG
>CAZEFP010000178.1:0-6744 GCA_964511565.1 uncultured Planctomycetaceae bacterium | reverse complement strand
GTGGTCGAAGTGGTGGCAGTCGTCCACGAAGGAGCCGAAGGCCGGACCCTTCTCACCGGTGGCGGCGGTCCAGTTCTTGGCGGTGCCCCAGTCGAACTCCAGGTGCACGGCGTTGTACATGGCGAGCGTTGCACGCACGTCGTAGCAGCTCAGGTCCCGCGTCTTCGTGAAGACCAGGAGCTTGGCCCGTGAGAACCACTTGTCCCGCAGGGCCCTGAGGTTCTCGGTGATCTCGCGCAGGTCGGGGTGGTCCGCCGGGTCGGTCTCGCTGCCCACGACGACGATCGTGTCGACCTTGATGCCCTCCTTGGAGAGCGCGATGATCTGCCTGGCGCAGGTGGTCACCACCACTGAGGCGCGGGGGAGGGAGCTGCCCCGCTCGACGACGAGCCCGAGCTGCGGGGCGGACAGGTCGATGGTGATCGTCCTCCCGAAGCGGCGCGTTTCGTGGGGACCGTGGAGGATCTGGGACGTGGCGTCCTTGGTCTTGGCCATGAGCCTGACGCGCGATGGGCGCGTCCTGGTGCAAGCCCGTAATGACGGGCAAAGGGGGCAAATGCCGCGCGAGCGGCGCTCGTTCGGGAGCCATCATACCGCACGGGGGACCTCCTCTGGCGGGTCCGGTGCCAACCTTGCGTTCGAATCCGGCCCCTCTAGCCCCTGGGGGGGCTCCTCGTCGCCTGTGGCGGAGGCTCCTCGCCGTCCGGACCCACCCTCTGGCCCCAGGACCGCGCCCCGCAGACCCTCGACCATGAGGGCCAGGGCCAGGGCACTCCTTCCTGGGTGGGTCGACAGGCCGAAGAGCGGCCACTGCACGAAGGTCTCGGGCGGCAGGAGCCAGGTCAGCGCCTCGGCTGCCGCCCGGAAGCCGAGCCCGAGCAAGGTCAGCCGACGGAGGGAGCCGCGGAGGTCGGGGGCCGGTCTCGCCACCCCATGGGAACGACCGGATCGCCAGTGGGTGACGGCGCGGCCTAGCGGGTCGCCCGGATCCAGAGGAGCCCGGTGTCCCGGAGGGCAGCGTCCCGGGTCGCTTCATCCGGGACCAGCGGCGGGGCCTCGAAGGCAGGCGCCTCCCGGCTGTCCTTGATCCGTTCGGCGGAGACGACCGTGAAGCCCGCGGCCTCGAGGGCCGCGGTCCACCCACCCTCGTCGAGATGGTGCATGGGTACGCCGTCAGGCTCGGACCACGCGCTGGCCTGGGGCGAGGCGGCGTGGCGATGGATCACGACCTCGAGGCGGCCACCCTCCTTCGTGACGCGGGCCAGCGAGCTCGCCGCGGCGGCGAGGTCGTCGACGTACTCCAGGGCGTCCAGGGCGAAGACGTGGTCGAAGCGACCGTCGGGGAAGTCGATGTCCTCGATGGTCATGCACTCGAAGCGTGCTCGCGAGGTCCAGTCCGAGACCTCGTCGGCCCGCGAGATCATCGCGGCCGAGGCGTCGATCCCCACGGCCTGGGCGCCGGGGGCCTTCTTGCCGAGGCGACGGGTGACCCAGCCCGCGCCGCAGCCGACGTCGAGCAGCTGGTGCCCGGGGCGGACCTCCATGGCCTCGAGCACCTGCCGCGCGACGTCGTCATGGAGCGCCTCGTAGCGGTCCGCCGTGCCGTCTGCGGCGAGTCGGTCGAAGAGAGAGACGAGGGCGCTGTGGTGGGTCATGAGGGTTGGTGGCCTTGGGCGTTGTTCGTGATGTCCTCGAGCACCCCGTCCAGCGGTGAGAGGCAGTTGTCCCAGCGGTACTTCACCTCGACGAAGGACCGCGCGCGGTCCCCCAGCGCGCGCCCCTCGGCGGGATCTTCGAGGAGCCCGATGACCGCATCGGCGAAGGCCTGCGCCTCGTCAGCGACGATGTAGTCGGTACCAGGCGTGCCCTCGACGCCCTGGGTCGCGCTGGTGGTGCCGACCGTCGGCAGCCCCATGGCGAGCGCCTCAAGGACCTTGTTCTGGATGCCCCGGGCCACCCGCAGGGGGGCGATGCTCACGGCGGCGCGGCGCAGGTAGTCGCGCGTGTCGTCCACGTAGCCCGTGACCTCGACCCCGTCGAGGCTCGCGAGGGCTTTCACCTCGGGGGTGGGTTTGGAGCCGACGATGGTGAAGTGGGCGTGGGGGACCTTCGCCCGGATCATGGGCAGGATCTCGTTCGCGAACCAGATGCACCCGTCCACGTTCGGGAAGTAGTCCATGACGCCGGTGAACACGAGGTGTCCGGGTTCGGCGCTGTCGGGGGCGGGCGTGTAGTGGTCGATGGCGACCCCGTTGCGGACCACCATGGAGGGGTGGCCGGGCAGCTCCTTCTGGAAGATGACCTCCTCCAACGGCGTGCAGAAGACGTTGGTCACAGCGTCGGCGACCGCGCGCTCCTCGAACCTGCGCAGCGTCTTCCACTCCCGTCGATAGAGGGCGCTCATCGGGAAGCTGTGCCGTTCCGCGTACTGGCGCCACTTGTCCGAGTCGAGCTCGGCGATGTGCAGGATCCACGGCGTGCCCCGATCGAGGATGAACGCCGCCATCGAGGAGGAGAAGGCGTAGGCCATGTCCGACCTCGGCAGCTCCTCGTCCACCACGCGCTGCAGCTCGCGGGATCCGAAGACCCCTAGGGTGAGCGGCTTGCCCGTGAGGAGCAGCGGGAGCGACTGGATCTTCTTGTTCCGCAGGTTGATCGGGATCGTGATCGTCCTGATCCCCTTCTCCTCGCGCAGGAAGCGAGCTGCCTTCTCATCGTCCTCGTCGTGGGAGAAGCAGACGATGGTCACCTCGTGCTCCCGGGAGAAACGCTCCACGAGCCGCCAGGTGATGATCTTGTCCCCGCGGTTGGGCGGATAGGGGACGCGCTGGGAGAGGAAGAGGATGCGCACGGGAGGCTCGGGGTGCTGCGGGCGCCCAGAGAATAGCCGCCGTCGCTCACCCGTGGGGCACGATCAGCCCACGGTGCTGGCCGAGGTTCAACATGATCCGCCGGCGGTGCGCAGAGCACGGCGGAGGCCGCGAGGGCGCGCTCCCGCGTCCGCGGGCGCATCAGCCCCCTTCGCGGCGGTCGTCGGCATGGATCGCGACGCGCCCGGAGCTGAGGTCGAGCACCGTCCGGCGTTCCCTGAGGAGCCGTATGCCGACGTTGCCGCCGATCCATGGGTCGGAGAGCGGGCCCGGGACGTCATCTCGCATGAGGGTGATCGTCTGCCGTCCCATGTTCACGCCGGCGAGGACGACGACGCTGGCGGTCTTGCGCCAGCCTCGAATCTCGCCGAAGGGCCCCTCGAGCGTCCGGGGCGCGAGCCCGGCGCGGTCCCCGGCCAGCCCGTGGGCGCGGACCACCCAGCGGGACACCGTGACCGTGTCGTCGGAGCCGGTGTCGAGCCGGAACCACAGCTCGGGGGTGTCCTCCCCGGAGGCGCGAAGCTGGCCGCGGACACAGGGGGCGGTGCCGTCCAGCGCCAGGGGCTGCCAGCGGAGGTCCGCCCCGTCGAAGCGGGCGGGGTCGTGGAGCTCGATCACCCCGCGCAGGTCGTCGATCACGACCACGCAGCGGTCGAAGAGCGGCGCCCCCAGGACGCCGTCGACCGTGAAGCCCGCGCGCTCGGAGAGGAAGTCCGTGTCGAGCTCGACGAAGGATGGACTGGCCAAGGTGACCACGCCGACCGCCATCTCCCGCCCGCGCCGGCGCCCGGCCGCCGCCGTATCGCCCACGCCCTGAAGGCGAACCTGTGCGGATCCCTCGAGCTCGAGCGCGTCCGCCAGCGAGCGGGTGATGGCGTGGGAGCCGAAGCCGCTGTCCAGGAGCATCCACGCCTCTCGACGACCGTCGATCGTGGCCTTGACGAAGGCGCGCCCGCCACGGTCGAAGCGGACCTCTGAGCGATCGAGCGGGGCCCCGCTGGTGCGAAACCTCACGTCCCTGGGGGCAGCGCGTGGGATCTCGGCTGACCCACCCGTGACGCGCGCTCGGACCTCGAAGCGGTCCACGGTGGCGACGGCGCCGTTGACGGACTCGGTCACGGTCATCGGTAGCCAGCGGCCCCCTTGCTCGGCACAGTCCTCCAGCGCGATGGTCTTCACCTGGCCCGAGCGCTGCAGTTCGAATCGTACGGGGCGTCCCGTGGACCGATCCACGGTCACGACGGCGCCGGACTGGCCCTCTTCGAGTCGGTACTCCCGGGTGCCGCTGTCCCCCTCGGTCACTCGCCACTCGCTCTCACCCGTGGAGTGGGTGAGCCACTGTTGGGTTCGGGCCCACCCCTCCGCCACGAGGCGCTCCCGGCTCCCGAGCTGCTGGCGGCGGACCCCGCCTCGCCCGTCGGTCACCCAGGCCATCTGCCCATCGAAGCCACGCTCGGGGGCACGACCGTCGGCCCCCAGCCGCAACCGAAACGCGCCGCCGGACCAGAAGGAGAGCTCGACGGGGGTGGATTGCCCGGCCCTCTCGCGGACCCCTCGGAGCACGATCCCGGGCTCTCCCCGGCCGAGGGGGATCGCGCCGGTGGAATCGCGCAGCGCCGCCCTCGGGTCGTCCGGTGTCGCCACGGGGCCCGGACCGGACTGGCAGCCAGCGATCAGAAGAAGGAGGGGGAGGACCCGCATGCGGGACAAGGCAACAGGCTCGTCTTCCCCTGACAAGTGGCAGATGGACCTTGTGCACCGCGAGGGCGAGAACGTCGGGCTGCCAAGCGGGCTGGAGGTGCCTCCTGCGTTGCCCTTCGTGGAGCCATCCGGCGCACGTAAGCCAATGCCCGCTCGACGCTTGGAGCGTCTTGTCGCTCCATCCTCACCGCGCGGCGGGCCGCCGAGTCGCGGGGAGGGCTGCGGTCGAGACTTCACCTTGGAGCGCGCGTCGCGCTGCCCTCCGTTCGTGGGCGCGGTCCGCGCCCACCCACCTCCTCGGTGATCACCAGCTGCCGTCCGAGCGGGACGGCCCCCGGAGCCTCCGTGACCTCGCTCGCCGGGAGCCGGTGAGCGCGATCAGGCGCGCCGGCCGACGAAGGTCATCCAGCGACCGAGCAGGTGCTCCTCGTCGATCTGTAACCCGGCCTCGACGATGCTCCTTCGGGTCGCGTCCACGTGGTCGAAGCGGCAGCCGCTGAAGCAGAACCAGCCGTCCGACGTGAGCCGTTGCGCGAGGTCGTGGGCGTGGGTCATGAGCACGTCGGCGTAGATGTTGGCGCACACGACGTCGAACAGGCCGTCGACGTCCTCGAGGCGGCGGAAATCGCCCTCGCGGAACTCGCAGCGCTCCTCGACGCCGTTGTCCCGCGCGAGCAGGTCAGCGGTCGGCTTCGAGGCGGGGTCGAGGTCGAAGCCGTAGGTCTCGCGGGCACCCAGGAGCGCGGCGCCCACCGAGAGGATCCCGCTCCCCGCGCCCGCGTCGAGCAGTCGCTCCCCTCCCAGGATGCGGCGGCTGAGGGCACGCAGGCAGGTGCGCGTCGTCGCGTGTCGGCCGGATCCGAACGAGCCCACCGGTTCGATGGTGAGGCGCACGTCCGAGGCGCGCGGCGGATCGGTGTCGTACCAGGGCGGGAGCAGCGCGAGGCGGCCGACGCGGAAGGGCTTCCAGTCCTTCCTCCATGAGGTGGCGTAGTCCTCGGGCGGAAGCCGCTTGAAGTGCACCTCGAGGCCCGCGAGCTCCGGGTCACCGACGCGCTCCTCGAGCGCTCGGACGCGCTCTTGCACCTCGGCGCGCAGCGCCGGCGTGTCGTCGTCCTCGAGGACGAAGGAGCGGACCGCCTCCTCGTCCGGTCCCGGCTGCCGCGCGGCGAGCGACGTGGTGCCAAGGGTGACGGAGGTGCAGGGCCCGAAGATGAGCGCGTCGGCCACCACCTCGTGCCAGCCCCGTGGCACATCGACGCGGACCTCGGTCCACGCCAAACGTCGCTTCCCCTGGGATCCTTCGCTCATGGGGGGGATCCTAGCGGCGAGGGCGACGCTTCCGCCCTGTGTCCGGTTGATCCCTGACGGGAGGCATGCACAATTCCGCCGCGATCTGCCGCCCCAGCGGCCGCGCCACACCGAAATCCCTCCCTACACATGTCTTCTTTCGACAACCAACTTCACAAGGTCCGGACCCAGGACGGCTTCATCGCCGCCCTCGACCAGAGCGGCGGCAGCACGCCGAAGGCGCTCCTCAGCTACGGCGTCGAGGAGAGCGAGTACTCAGGTGACGAGGAAATGTTCACCAAGGTCCACGAGATGCGGACCCGCATCATCACGAGCTCGGCCTTCAACGGTGACCGCATCCTCGGCGCCATCCTCTTCGAGAACACCATGGACCGTGAGATCTGCGGCAAGGGCTCCGCGCAGTTCCTCTGGGAGGACAAGCGCGTGGTCCCGTTCCTGAAGGTCGACAAGGGGCTCGCGGACGAGGCCGATGGCGTCCAGCTCATGAAGCCGATCCCCGGCCTGGACGACCTCCTCGCCCGGGCCAAGTCCAAGGGCGTCTTCGGCACGAAGATGCGCTCGGTGATCAAGTCCGCGAGTGAGTCCGGCGTGAAGGCCATCGTCGCCCAGCAGTTCGAGGTCGGCAAGCAGATCATCGCTGCGGGCCTGATCCCGATCATCGAGCCGGAGGTCGACATCAACGCGCCCGACAAGGCCGAGGCCGAGGCGATGCTGCTGGCCGCCATGACCGAGGAGCTCGACAAGCTGAGCCCCGACCAGCACGTGATGCTCAAGCTCACCCTGCCCGAGGAGAACGGGTTCTACACCCCCTGCATCGAGCACGCCCAGGTGCTCCGCGTCGTCGCGCTGTCCGGCGGCTACA
>CAZEFP010000177.1:0-6794 GCA_964511565.1 uncultured Planctomycetaceae bacterium | reverse complement strand
GTTCCGGCACTCCTTCTTCACCTTCCACTGGAAGGCGCCCCTGTTCGTCTTCCGCCAGGCCTTCAAGTACCAGGTGGGGAGCGGCTGGCGGACGTACGAGGTGGACGGCACCGAGGTCTCCCTGGAGGTGTTCGACGTGATGTTCGACACCGACAAGGGCTGCTCCTGGAACGAGGTCTCTGGCCGCTATGTGCGCTGGACCCCCGAGTTCTACGTGCCCACCGTGATGCGGGCGAACCCGCCCCACGGCAACAAGCAAGCGTCCTTCGACCTGCCCGAGGACTTCGACCACGCGGGCGAGCGGGCGCAGATGCTCGCCGAGTGCGAGGATGCCTTCAAGCGCTACGAGGCGCGCATCGAGCGCGGGGTCGCGAAGGAGATTGCGCGCATGATCCTGCCCCAGAGCCTCTACACCCAGGCCTACTGGACGGTGTCGCTCCAGGGCGTCCTGCACTTCCTGCAGCAGCGCCTCAAGCCGGACGCCCAGTACGAGATCCGCGTCTTCGCGGAGGCCGTTCGTGACCTGGTGAAGGACGACCTCGCTCGGGTCGGCGTGACCTTCGAGGACGCTTGATCGGCGACTTCCGGATCCGCCGGCTGGTGCCTGCGGATGCCGCCGAGTACGTGTCGCTTCGCCGGGAGATGCTGGCGGACACACCCCTGGCGTTCCTGGGAGATCTCGACGACGACGAGTGCCTGGACCTCGAGGTCATGGAGGCGCGCCTCTCTTCGGAGGAGAGCCCGATCTTCTGCGCGGAGAACGAGGACGGCGAGTTCTGCTCGGTGGCCGGGTTCTACCGGGACCGTCGCGCGAAGATGCGTCACCGGGGCACGGTCTGGGGCGTGTACACACGCCCTGACAGCCGTCGCCTGGGCCTCTCCCGCCGGGTCCTCGAGACCGCTCTCGATCACGCCGATGCGATGGAGGGCCTGGAGGTGCTCCAGCTCTCCGTCTCGGTGGAGGCGCCAGGGGCCCAGGCCCTCTACGAGTCCCTCGGTTTCGCCGCGTGGGGCCGGGAGCCCCGCGCGGTGATGGTCGACGGCCGCCAGGTGGACGAGGTCCACATGTGGCGAGCCGCCAGGACCGGCTAGTCGGCGCCCAGGGCCTTGTCGAGGGCGGCCTGGCCCCCGACCACGGGCAGGCCGATGCTCGTCCCGCCCAGGTCCACGGTGAGCTTGGTCCCCGCCTTGGGCTGGAGCGTGAACTCCGGATCGCTGGCGAAGATCATCAGGCCGAGCTTCTCGCCGGCGGGCACGATCTGGTCGTCCGGCATCAGCCTGAACGAGAGGTCCACGAACTCACCCGGGACGAGCGGCGCGCTCTCGGTCATCGAGTTCCGATTCTGGGGATCGGCCCAGCCGCGAGAGATGATGTTGTCGTTGATGGAGGCGCCCTCCTCGAAGGGGAGGGAGACGAGCCACACCGAGAGGTTCACGGCTGGCTTGTCGGAGGCCACCCGGATCTTCATCTCGTAGTGGCCCGAGAGGTGGAGGGGAGCCACCAGCTCGGGGGAGGCGAAGAGCAACCGCGCATCGGAGGAGCTCGCCTCGGCGTGCTTGGCCCCTGAGGTCTTCGGGGCGTCGGTGAGGGTCTGCTCCCCGCTGGAGGCCTTCCCGTCGAGGCGGCCGACCTTGGCGCCGTCTCCGGCGGGGAAGAGCTCCACCAGCGACGCTTCCGGGTTGGGATAGTCCGCGTAGGGGGTGGGATCGTTCCGCTTGTCGGACTCCCGCACGATCCACGCACGCGGCTGCGCTTCGATCTCGTTCTCGACGCCGTAGAGGTAGCGGGTGAACCACTGGTTCACGAGCCAGAAGGGCGGGTCGCCGCCGTGGCCCCCCTGATGGAAGTAGCACATGGCCGGGACGCCCTTCTCCTTGAGGGCCTCATAGATCCGGACGCTGTGCTCGGGCATCACGTTCCAGTCGTTGAAGGCGTGGGCCATCAGCACCGCGGCCCGGACACCATCGAGGTCGTTGAGGTAGTCCCTCCCGGCCCAGAAGTCGTTGTAGTCCCCGGTGACCCGGTCGAGGTACTTCTCGAGCTCCGCCTCGCGGATGTTCTCGTTGCACCAGCCTCGTCGAGTGGGGTCCCCGCTGTGGACGAAGTCGTAGAGGACGTCGATGTCCTCTCCCATGTAGCCGCCAGGGTGGCGGACGAGGCCGTTGGAGCGGTAGTAGTGGTAGTAGGAGGTGTTGGGCGCCACGGGGATGATGGCCTCGAGACCCTCCACGCCGGTGGTGGCGGCGGCGAGGGGGAGCGTGCCGTTGAAGGACGTGCCGATCATCCCGACCTTCCCCGTGGACCAGGTCGCCTCGACCGGGTCGCCGCCGGTGGCGGCGGTGAAGCCGCGGGCCCGACCGTTCAGCCAGTCGATGACCGCCTTGGGCGCGAGGGACTCGTTGTCCGCGCCGATGGTGGGGCACCCCTGGCTGTAGCCGGTGCCCGGAGACGCGGAGTGGACCACCGCGAAGCCGCGCGGGACGAACTGTCGGATGTAGCGGCTGGAGTTGAGCGGGCGGAAGCCCTTGCGCTCGATCTCCGGCGGGTGGGGCCGCTCGGGGGGTGTGGCGTTGAGCTCGTGGTCGGGGTTCCAGAAGAACTCCTCGCTGGTGCCGCTCGTGCCCCAGAAGTACGGGCTCGTGTTGTAGATGACCGGCACCTTGAGACCCTCGGACATGCACTGGCCGGGCAGCGTGACGTCCACGTGCATCCGGTCCTTCATGCCGTCGCCGTCGGAGTCGAACTCGGTCTCGACCCACAGGTGCATCTGCTCCCAGCCCTTGCGGTCCTTGAAGGCCTCGACGACCTGGGCCTCCCCGTTCTCGAAGCGGGGCTGCGCGCCGTCCTGGCTGGCGGCGACGGGGGCCGCGATGGTGAAGAGGGCGATGGGGAGGAGGGAGCGGAGGGGTCTTTCCATGGGGGAGTGGGGGCAGCGGCGTGTGACGCTCCGAGCATACGGCGCGTCCTTCGGTCGGGCGTCAGAGGATCGGGGCGAACAGCCGGGCGAAGCGGGCCAGGAGCCTGAAGTGGAAGGGCTGGCGCCCGAAGTCGCCGAGCTGCACCTCCTTGGCGTTGGAGAAGTCGTCCACCAGCATGGCCTCGGTGTCGGCGGCGAACTCGCCGCCCTCCACCAGCGCGCCCAGCTCGAAGTTGAGCCGCATGGACCGGTTGTCGAGGTTGGCGCTGCCCACGAGGGTGAGGTCCGAGTCCACGAGGAGGACCTTTTGATGGCAGAAGCCCTCGGTGAACTGGAAGAGCCTGCAGCCGCTCTCGAGGACCTCGTCGAAGTAGCTCCACCCGGCGAAGTACGTCGCGGCGTGGTCGCCGACCTCGGGGAGGAGGACGCGGACGTCCACCCCGCGGAGCGCCGCGAGCTGGAGGGCAGAGGTGACCTGCTGGTCGAAGACGAAGTAAGGGGTGGCGATCCAGAGGCGGTCCTGGGCCCGGTGGATCAGCCCGACGAAGAGCAGGCTGCACGACTCCATCGGATCCGCGGGCCCGGTGGGGACGATGAGCACGGACTGGTCGCCGCCCTCGGCATCCGCGGTGGGGTCCCAGGTCCAGTCCGGGAGGTCCGCTGTGGCCCAGTGCCAGTCCTCGAGGAAGGACAGCTGGACGCCCAGGGCGGCAGGCCCGGAGATCCGGATGAAGGTGTCGCGCCAGGGGGAGAGCTCGGGGTCACCTCCCAGGTACTCATCGCCGACGTTCAGGCCGCCGGTGAAGGCGACCCGGCCGTCGATGACCACGGCCTTACGGTGGTTCCTGAAGTTGAGCTGGAGACGATGGCTGCGGCTCGCGGTGGCGAACGCATTGATCTCCGCGCCCGCTCGCCGGAGTCGCATGAGGTACGCGGAGCTCAGTGTCGCCGAGCCGATCCCGTCGTACAGGAAGTACACCCTCACCCCCCTCTCGAGCGCAGCGGTCAGCGCGGCCTCGAGGCGCCTGCCGATCCGGTCGTCGCGGACGATGTAGAACTGGACGAGGACGTACCTCTCGGCCCCATCGATGCCGCCGAGGATGGCCTCGAAGGTCCGGTCACCGTCCACGAGGAGCTCGACGCGGTTGTGGCTCAGGAACGGAAGGCGCACCAGCCGCTCCAAGGCGACGAGCAGCGCCGGGCGCTCCGGGGCGTCCACGAAGTACCGCTCCCCGGACACCCGGAGGGCGTCGACCACGGGATCGAAGACGGCGTTGCCCTCGAGGCGGGCGCCCCGGTAGCCCTCGTAGCGCCGCGGGCCGAAGACCCAGTAGAGCGGGACCGCGAGGGGCGGCACGAACACGAGGAAGAAGAGCCAGGCCACCGCGCCCTGCGGGGTTCGACCCTGCAGGAGCACGTGGACCGCGGAGGCGATCCCGATCAGCTCCACGAGGACGTAGAGCAGGCCAGCGAGGGTCCAGTCGAACATGATCCGGGGCCGCGCCCCGGGGCCGAGCGTACCTTGGGGGGATCGCTGTCCCAGAGGATTCGCTGAACCAGCCCTGATGGACTACGTTCCTGGGGCTGCGTGCCACTGAAGCCTCGAATCGCCGACGCGCCGGCCCCCGTTCTCCATGATCCAAGCCATCAAGACCCCCGCCCTCGCGCTCTCGGTCCTCACCGCCGGCTTCGTGTCCTTGCACGGGTCGGCCTCGACCGAGGCGGCGGGCCTCACCGGGGAGCCGTCGGCCCAGGAAACGGGCCCTCGAATTGCCGGCCCGCCGCTCCCGGCCCAGGAGCCTGCGGGGGCTCAGGCGCAGGATGGAGCCGAGGCGCAAGCCCAGCTCACGAGGGCGTTCCAGGAGATGGGGATTCACCTCTCCTCCGAGGCGAAGGCCCTCGGCTTCAGCGCGCGGGTGGAGATTCTCAACGAGCTGCTCGAGTACCTGTTGACGACGGTCCAGGGAGCCACCCACGAGACGCTGTTCATCACGGACGTCAGCCCCGACGGGCTCACCGCTGCGATGCTCGCCCTGGGGGTGAGTCAGGGCACCAACGTGAAGTACGTGGCGAAGGACCCGCCGCCGACCAGGGAGGAGGTCCGGAGCGGCGTGCGGACCCACGACGTGGTGGCGCCGTCCGGCGGTGAGACCTACCTCTACGCAGCCTGGCGAGAGGCCGCCGGCGCCAGGGACCCCAGGACCGGCGAGTTCCCCTCGGAGACGCTGCACTTCCATCGCATGGAGGACCTGCTCCTCGACCTCGTGAGGGGACGCTCCATGCGGAGGCACCCGTGGGCCTGGATCGGCTCGCGGATGATTCAGGACCCGGTCAACGGCGGCGCGCAGGTGCTGGCGGCGACGTCCATGGGGAACCTCATCAACGTGGCGTTCTTCTCCCAGGGGGACACCCTGGTCACCGCGGCGCTGCCCGAGTGCGTGGTGCAGACGGGCTGGCGCCCCAACGTCTGGCTCCTCCCCGACCGCGGGTCCGAGGTCCTCCTCATCATGTCGACCGTCGAGCTCGACGGGCTGCCGGAGGACCTCGCCGCCTCGGTCCCCTTCGTCCCGGAGCCCGTGGGCGAGTCGACCCCCCGCTGATGGAGCTGGGGGGACCGGACCGGCCGGAGGGAAGCGACACGCCCGCGCTGCGCGCGGTCGCTCAGCTCCACCGAACCGTGGCCGGGCGGGCGCGCCAGGGCTACACGGCCCAGGGACTCTGCGCCGCCCTCGCCGCGGCCGCGCTGACGGCGTCCCTGGCCGTGCTGGGCGGCGCGGAGCTGGGGCGACTGGACCTCCTGGTCCTGGCGACGCTCGTCGGAGCGCTGACGCTCCTCATGTGGCGGCGCGCCAACATCCGCTCGGACGGCGCGGTGGCGAGGCGCGTGGACGGCGAGCTCGGGCTGCGCGGCGCGTACCTCGCCGCATACGAGGCAGGGCGCGTGGGGGCGCCCTCGGTGATGTCGGAGCTCGGGGCGGAGCGCGTGCTCGGCAAGGTCCGGCGCAGGGACGTGTTGGAGGCGGCGACGCCCCACACGGTGGGCTTCGCGGCGCTGCCCTTCGGAGCCGTGGCGCTGCTCGTCGTGTGCGTCGGTCTGGATGGGTCGACGGGTGGGTCGGGGCAGGGAGACCGCGCGCGCTCGTTCGCGCTCTCGACGGACCTCTCGGCCCTGGCGAGGGATGGGGCCGATCGAATGGACGACGCCGCACGCGAGGGCCTCGAACGCGCGGCCGCTGCGGCGGCGAGTGCGGCTGGCGGCCGGGGACGCGAGGAGATGCAGGAGGTCGCCGAGGAGCTGGAGGCGCTCGCGCTCGAGGCGCCCCCCGGGTCGGAGCTCGCGGAGGCCCTGGCGCGGGCCGCGGCGACCGCGGAGTCCATCTCCCTCGACGCGGAGCAGCAGGGCGCCCCCGTCGACCCCGAGGGGCAGCGATCAGAGCGCACCGCGTCCAGCGAGCGGGACCCCCAGGACGAGGACGGGCGTGGGTCTTCGGCGGCCGCTGATGGGGGGGATGCCGGCCGACCTTCGGAGGCGGGCGCCGCTGGCGCGGAGGGGCCCGGGCCCCCTGGCTCGGGGGAGGCGGAGGCCCTGGCGGGGGCAGAGCCCTCCATCGCCGGGACTCCACCGGAGGGCGTGACCTCGGAGGCAGCGACCCGGACGCTCGTCGGGCTGGAGTGGTGGGAGCCCCGTGATGCGCGGCTCGTCTCGCGGTGGGTCGCGCTCCAGCGCGCCGCGAGCGCCCCGAGCCAGGGCGGGCAATGATCCTGCAAATGCGCGTCCAGAGCGGGACGCCGGGCGGGACTTCGTCCACAATCTTCCGCCCGAACGCCCGGATCCAGGTCCGGAGCGCTCCGGCCCGCCTGCGCCTCCTTCTCGCT
>CAZEFP010000176.1:0-6801 GCA_964511565.1 uncultured Planctomycetaceae bacterium | reverse complement strand
CAGCTCGGCGTAGCGCCCCTGGAGCTCACCGTCGCGGTAGCGGGCGGTCACCGCGGTGCTCCCATCCTCGCGATACTGGGTGAACTCGCCGTGCTTCACCCCTGTCTCGTCGACCTCGTAGCGCTCACGGAGACCACCGCCGGGCCAGAAGGTCTCCACGACCCCCTCGTCCAGGGGGGTCGCAACCGGGAGGGCGAGGGTCAAAGCCAGGAGCGTCGCGAGCATCACGAGAGGGTACCCTGCGCCTGGAGATACGGACGAGGTGGCAAGGAAGAGGAAGCAGGAGCGAGGCGGCGGAACGCGCGCCACGGTGGCCCTCGAGCGCGCAGGGGTCCCCTTTCAGCTCCACGTCTACGACCTGGGCCGGGGCCCCATCGAGGGGTCGGTCGGGGAGGCGGTCGCCGCCCAGCTCGGCCTCGCCCCCACCGTCGTCTTCAAGACGCTCCTGGCCGAGGTCGACGGCGCCCCGGTCTGCGCCGTGGTCCCCACGGCCGGGAGCCTCTCCCTCAAGCGGCTCGCCGCGGCTGCTGGAGGCAAGCGGGCGCGAATGCTGGAGTCGACCGACGCGGAGCGGATCTCCGGCTACGTCACCGGCGGGATCAGCCCCTTCGGTCAGCTCAGGGCGCTCCCCACCTTCCTGGACCGGTCGGCCGTGGGCCTCGAGGCCATGCTGGTCAGCGCCGGGCAGCGGGGGCTGCAGCTCGAGCTGCAGCCGAGCGCCCTCGTCCAGGTGGCCGAGGCTCGCCCTGTCGAGGGCCTCGGCGTCCCGCGCTGACCCTCCGCGCTGCCCCCCCACACGGGGCGTCATCGCTCCCTGGGTCGCTCCACCCCGCCGTGATAGGGTCTGCCCGCGATGAGCAAGAAGAACCCCAGGAAGTCACGCCCGACCGGCCGCCCCGGAGCGGCTTCGAAGCTGGAAGCGGACCTCAAGGCCGGGCATGAGAAGCTGCAGCAAGGCCAGCTCGCCAAGGCCGAACAGCTCCTTCGGAAGGCGGTCTCCACCCACGGTCGGGAGCCCCGGCTGATGGCCAACCTCGTGGCTGCGATCCAGCGCCAGGGGCGCCTCGACGACGCCGAGAAGGCAGCACGGGCCTCGAAGGCCGCCAACCCGGATCACGCGCCCACCGCCAACAACCTCGGGACGGTCCTGAAGTTCCAGGGCCAGCTCGAGGAGGCCACCTCGGAGTTCCAGCGGGCCGCCGAGCTCGACCCCAACAGCGGAGACGCGCTGCGGAACCTGATGGGGCTCAAGACGTACGACGACCCTGCGGACCCGGACCTGGCGGCCGCAGAGGCGCTCCTCGAGCGACTGCCGCCGGGCGACCAGACACGGATCGGCCTGTACTTCGCCCTCGGGCGGGCGCTCGATGAGGTCAACGAGCACGAGCGAGCGTTCGTGTGCTTCGAGCGCGGCAATCGCCTCCGCCGTTCCCTGATGAAGTACCAGCCACGGGAACTCGAGGTCCTCGTGGAGGAGTCGATCCGGTGCTACGACGCCGAGCACGCCGCCCTGCCGCCCGCCGCCGGTGCCTCCACCGCGGCCCCTGTCCTCGTCTGCGGGATGCCACGCTCCGGCTCGACCCTCGTGGAGCAGATCCTCGCCAGCCACCCCAAGGCCGAAGGTGTCGGAGAGACCCCCGCGCTCCCCATGGCCATCGGGCGGATCACCGGTGACCCCAGCGAGCGGGTCGCGAGAGCCGCCGCCCTCCCCGACGACGAGCTCGCCGCCCTCGGCGAGCGCTACGCCGCAGAGCTCCAACGACTCGCGCCGGACGCGGAGGTGGCCGTCGACAAGTTCCTGACGAACTTCCTGCAGGCGGGTCTCCTGCGCCGCGCCCTGCCTCGTGCGCGGTTCATCCACGTGCGGCGAGCACCCATGGACAACGGGTTCGGCATCTTCCGCACCCTGTTCACCTCGACGATCCCGTACGCCTACGACTTCAAGGAGATCGCCGCGGCCTACGCCCTCACCCACCGGCTCTGTGACCATTGGGAATCCGTGATGCCCGGGTCGATCCTCCAGGTGGACTACGAGGACCTCGTCCAGGACCTCGAGGGCACAGCCCGGAAGATCGTGGAGTTCGCCGGACTGCCCTGGGACGACGCCTGTCTCTCCTTCCACGAGACCGAGCGAGCCGTTCAAACGGCGAGCGCGACGCAGGTGCGGCAGCCCATCTACACCTCGTCCGTGGAGCGCTGGAGGCCCTACGAGCCGCACCTCAAGCAGCTCGTCCGAGCCTTCGAGGCCAACGGGATCGAGATCCAAGGCGGAGGCGGGCAGTGATCCCCGAGGGGCCGGCGCAGTGCCCCTGCTGCGACTATTACACGCTCCGCGACCGCGGGAGCCACGAGGTGTGCCCCGTCTGCTACTGGGAGGATGACGGCGCCGGACTCGAGGCGCTGGACGAGGTCTCGCCCCTCAACCACATCACGCTGCGCGCCGCCCGCCGGAACTTCGAGCGCCTCGGCGCCAGCGACCAGGCCGCGGTCTCGCTCGTGGCGAGCCCCGAGGAGCGCGACGGGCTCCGGAGGGAGCAGCGGGCCACCTACTTCTGATCCGTCTCGGTCCGGTGGCTCGTCGGATTTTCCGTCGATCGGAGAGGGCCAGCCGGGTCCGAACTTCCGATCCTCGGTGGGGTGAAGTGGTTGCTGGAGAACATGCTGATGCCGCCCTCGGGGCTCTACCTGGCGGTCCTCGTCGGCCTGGCGGTCCGGTGGCGCGCCCGGCGCCCGATCCTCCGCCGGCTGGCGACTGCGCTCGCCGCGACGGGCGCCTTGCTGACCGCCGCGCTGACCCTGCCGATCGTGGCCTTCTGGCTCCTGGACGGGCTGCAGACCTACCCCAGCATCGACCCGTCCGCCGAGAGCATCGACGCGGACGTGATCGTGGTCCTCGCTGGCGACGTGGACTGCGACCCCCCCGAGTACGGACCGGATCAACCCGGCGCCCTGAGCCAGATCCGGTGTCGCTATGGCGCGAACCTCGCCCGTCGCACCGGGCTTCCTCTGGTGGTCACCGGCGGCGTGCTGCGGCCCGACCGTCGGCCGGTCAGCCACGTCCTACGCGACTACGTGCAGGACGAGCTGGGCGTCGAGGTGACGTGGACCGAAGACGCCGCCAAGACCACCCGGGGCAACGCGCGCGGGGTTGCTCGGCTGATGGCGCGGCACGGATACGCGCGGGCCGCGCTCGAGACCAACGCCTGGCACATGCCGAGGGCGGTCCAGGCCTTCGAGCAGGAGGGCGTCAGCGTGCTGCCCGCCCCCACAGGAGCCCATTCGGCGCCGAGCAGGACCCTAGAGGGCCTCGTCCCTAGAGGTAAGACGATGCGGGACTCGTGCTGGGCGCTTCACGAGTACGCGGGCATGGTCTGGTACCGGCTGGCCCGGTGACCTCGCTGCCCTCCCGGGCGGGTCCAGCGATCAGGGGAGGATCGGAACTTCCAGCCCGTTGGAGAAGTTCCAGTTGCCGCTCCCGTTGCCGATGTCTCGGTAGACCAGCTGAAGATAGGCACGGGATCCGGGCCTCAGGATGTTCGCGAACGCAGCGAGCTGGGGCTGCATGTCGATCGGCAGCTCGAACCTGCCGGACGGTCCGATCCCACCGAACCCAACGCGGAGCGCACCGCCCCCGACGCAGACGAAGCCGCCGCCGCTCGGGAAGTAGTGGGGTGAAGAGGACAGGAAGACCATCCCCGCCGAACCCGCGGGGGCGTTGTTCACCACGAAGGTCAGGTTGTTCTGGGAGACCGAGGCCGAGCCTCGGTAGTCCGCCGTGGCGATGGTGCCTTGCACGCTGGGGGTCATCGGGCCGCAGTAGCCGCTCGGCCCCAGCTGCAGGTTGCAGAGGAAGCTCTCGACGCGGGGCCCCTGTCCGACCAGTGAGTTCAGCCCGTGCGACCCGTTCGGATAGAGGTAGGCCTCGACCTCGCCGGCGGGGAGCCCGAGGGCCGTGAGCCTGTCGAGGAGGAGGACCGAGTGCGCCGGCTCCACGGAGAGGTCCTGCAGGCCATGGTGGACCTGGATCGGGGCCATGCCATCGGGGAACCAGGCGGGCGAGCGTCGGAGCCAGGAGAGGCGGGCCTCGTCGAGCGTCAGCGTGCCGCTGATCCACGGCTCCACGGCCGTCTCGTAGATGACGCGCCCGATCCCCTCGGGCTGCGCACCGTTGTTCACGATGTTGGCGGCCTCGGTCTGAACGCTCGGGAGGCTCAGATCGGTGAAGCCGAACATGTTCACCACGCGACGGATCCTCGGGTCACGGACCTTGAGGAGCATCGCCGTGGCCGCGCCGCGGCTGATCCCCCAGGCTGCGATGCGGGCGTCGTCGATGTCGGGGTACTCGAGCAGAAGCGTCGAGAGCATCGAGCGCACGTCATCCACGTCTCGGTCGGCGTAGCTCGGCGTCCCGCCGGAGATGAACGGCCCTGCGAAGGAGCTGGTGAGCGTCTCCCCCCGGAAGGAGGGCATCAGGATGAAGTAATCATCGTCCACGCACTCGCCGGGGAAGGTCGAGAGGAGGTTCGAAGCCTCCTCGACCGAGACTCCCACCAGACCGCCGTGGCAGAGCACGAGGGCAGCGTGGGGCTGCCCCGGCTCGTAGTTCTGCGGGAAGCGGATCGCTGCGTAGTGCCGCTCGCCTTCCGACAGGTGGCTGACGATGTGGATCTCCGCGTTGGACGGTCCGAGACCCGTGGCCTCGAGTTGGAAGCCGTCGATCTCGATGGGTCGGCTCGCCCAGTCGTCGAGCACCGCCTGGATCTCGTAAGGCGTGGGCGGCACGAACAGCCGGGAGAGCGCCTGCGGCGCGGCGTGGACGGCACTCTGCGAGGCCATCAACGCCAGGCCGAGCGGCAGCGCGAAGCGAGATGCTCGGAGGAGGTCGGTCAGCGACATTTGAAAGGTGCCAGATCCCAGACCGGCAGGCCCGGGTCAGGCCCGTGGGGGAAGTTGGAGAGACCTGGAAAGGATACCAATCTCCCACGGACACCCCGGCGAAGCCGCAACTCGGAGCGCCCAGAACACCCGCTGAAGCGCCCAAAGCGAGACAACGAGGGATAACCCCTACAGGCAGGGCCCTAGCCCAGGACCAACGACGCCCCGTCCATCTGCGAGTGCTTCTCCAACCCCATGACCTCCAGCAGGGTCGGAGCCACATCAGCGAGGACTCCGTGCTCCCTCATCTTCGCTCCCTTGAGCCCGTCCCCGATGACGACGAACGGGACCTTGTTCAGGGTGTGGGCGGTGTGGGGCTGGTCCGAGGAGGGGTCCCAGAGCTGCTCCGAGTTCCCGTGATCCGCCGTGATGGCGACCGTCCCTCCCTTCGCGAGGACCGCCGGCACGATCTGCTTCAGGCAGCCGTCCACTGTCTCCACTGCCTTCAGCGCCGCCTCATAGATCCCCGTGTGCCCCACCATGTCGGCGTTGGCGAAGTTGACGATGTACACGTCCGTCTCACCCTTCGCGAGGCTCGCGAGGATCGCGTCGGTGACCTCGCGCGCGCTCATCTGAGGGGCGAGGTCGTACGTCGCAACCTTCGGGCTTTGAACGAGCGTCCGGGTCTCCCCTTCGTACGGCGCCTCCTGGCCGCCCGAGAAGAAGTAGGTGACGTGCGCGTACTTCTCCGTCTCGGCGATCCGCTCCTGGCGGAGTCCCGCCGCGCTCACCAGCTCGGGGAAGATGCCGCTCAGATCGATGGGCGGGAACGCCACCGGGATGTCGATGTCATCTCGGTACTGGGTCATCGACGCCGCGTGCACCGTGGGGGCTCCAGGGCCCCTCTCGAAGCCGCTGAAGCCCTCCTGGACCAACGCGTCCGTGATCTCCCGCATGCGGTCCGCTCGGTAGTTGAAGAGCAGCACCCCGTCTCCGTCCTCGATCCGCCCGGAGCCGTCGGCACCGATCACGCAGGGCTCCACGAACTCGTCGGTGACCCCTGCTTCGTACGAGGCTTGGATCGCCGCGAGCGCTGAATCGAAGCGCTCACCCTCACCGCCCACGAGGAGCCGATAGGCCCGCTCTACTCGCTCCCACCGCTTGTCCCGGTCCATCGCGTGGTAGCGGCCGATCACCGACGCGATGCGCCCGACGCCCGCCGCCTTGCACGCCGCCTCGAGGGCCTCAAGGAAGCTCGCGCCTGAGCGAGGAGGTGTGTCCCGCCCATCGGTGATGGCGTGCACCATGACCTGATCTTCAGCGAGTCCCTGGGCCGCGGCCATCTGGAGCAGCGTCTTGAGGTGGTCGTCGCTGGAGTGGACCTTGCCGTCACTGACCAGCCCCAGGAGGTGGAGCTTCTTCCCCCGGACCCGGACATCGTCCATGAGCTCGCAGAACGTCGCGTTCCGCGCGAACTCACCCGCTTCGATCGACTTGTCGATACGGCTGACGTCCTGGTAGACCACCCGACCGGCGCCGAGGTTGGTATGCCCGACCTCGCTGTTTCCCATCACCCCGAGCGGTAGCCCGACCTCGGACCCACAGGCGGTCAGGAGCGTGTTCGGGTGTTCGGCGAGCAACCCCTGGAAGTAGGGCGCGCCCTCTGCGATCGCGTTGGACTCTGTCTCCTTGCGCTGCCCCCATCCATCGAGGACGAGGAGGACGATCGGCTTGCGGGTCATGTGGCGTGGTCGATGGAGAGTGGTCGGGCGCAGCGGGGCTCGCCGTTGAGCCCCAGGGGCCTGCTATATTGACGTTCCCCAAGGCTCCCGTCATCCGCGCCCTCGCCTCAGGTCCATGAATCTGCTTGCCCGCCTCGCCGTCCGCTCCTCCGCCACCGCCTTCGTGCTCTCCTCCGTGCCGGCC
>CAZEFP010000175.1:0-6856 GCA_964511565.1 uncultured Planctomycetaceae bacterium | reverse complement strand
GTTTGGCCGCCCGAGGAGGACCCCCGACCGGCGAGCATCCTGCCGATGTTCCCGCTCAAGGGCGTGTTCCTGCTCCCGCGCCAGATCCTCCCCCTGCACGTCTTCGAGCCGCGCTACCGGCAGATGATCGATGACGTGCTCGACGGCCAGGGGCGGCTCGCCATGGGGACCGTCCTCGAGGGTCAGGAGCCCACCGTCGACGGAGAGGAGGAGCTGGCTCCGCGGATCCTCCACGTGTCAGGGGTCGGGGAGATCGCCCGGCACGAGAAGACCCCCGACGGGCGCTACTTCATCTGGCTCTTCGGGCTGGGGCGCTTCGACGTGGAGGAGGTCCCCTCCGACCGGCTCTACCGAAAGGTGAGCGCGAGACCCCTGGAGGAGGTCCCCCTCGACCACGCCCGGGAGGAGGCCATGCGAAACGACCTCCGTGAGGCCCTCGACGCCCGGACGGAGGAGCCCCTGATCCTCCCCGACGACGTGCCTGTGGAGCTCCTCGCGGACGCTTTGACGCAGAAACTCCATCTTCCCCAGAATGCGATGGAGCCCATCTTCACCGAGGTCGATATCGAGAAACGGGCGCGGATGACTCTGCGCGCCCACGCGGCCTTCCCGCCGCCGAAACTCGACTGAGGGCGCGCTCGGATCGAGAGTCGGCCCCAGTTCGCCGAGGGCCGCGGGGCGGGAGGTTGCACGTCTCCTCCTCGATCGCGACCCTATCTCCGGCGCCTGCAGCGCCCGCGCACCCGGTGCTCCAGCTCCTCCGATCCCTAAAGGCCAACAGGGCCCTCCTGTGGAGCTTCGTGGGCCGTGACCTCAAGTCACGCTACGTCGGATCGAGCCTGGGCTTCTTCTGGTCGGTCGTCTATCCGATCATGAACCTGGCGGTGTACCTGCTGGTCTTCCAGATCATCCTCAAGATGACCTGGGACGCGGACAAGAGCTCCCAGGAGGTCGTGCTCCTGATGCTGGTGGCCATCGTCAGCTGGACCGCGTTCGCCGAGGCGGTCTCGCGCTCGACCAACGTCCTGGTGGACAACCAGAACCTCATCCAGAAGGTCGTCTTCCCCTCCGAGGTCCTGCCCGCTTACGTCACGATCTCCGCGATGGTCAACATGACCATCGCGCTGCCGATCGTCCTCCTCGCCCTGCTCTACGCCAAGCTCAACCCCACCGATGACCCCGCCGTCCTCGCGGCGGCCGCGGTCAGCGGGCACGAGGGCGTGCAGATCGGCGCTCAGCTGATCTGGGTCCCGCTCCTGCTCGCGCTCCAGGCCCTCTTCACCGCGGGGCTCGGTTACTTCCTCGCCACGTTCAACCTGTTCTGGCGGGACACGTTCCACGTGATCGGCGTCGCCCTGACGGTCTGGATGTTCATCACGCCGATCTTCTATCCGCCGCAGCGAATGGTCGACAAGGACTACGGCTGGATGCTCGACGTCAACCCGATGCACTGGCTGATGGACATGTACCGCTGCGTCCTGGTCCAGAACCAGCCGCCCGACCCACAGCAGCTCCTCAGCTTCACCGCGGCGGGGATCGTGGCGTTCGCGATCGGGTCCACGTTCTTCAGCAAGCAGAAGTCCAAGTTCTCCGATCTACTCTGAGACCGCCCTCCGCGGCCCCAGCAGACACGCCCCCATGTACGACAGCAACCATCCCGCCGAGGCACAGCCCGCAACGAACGCCATGGGCGGCTCCGCCATCGTCGCGCGTGGCGTGAGCAAGGCGTATCGGATGTACGACAAGCCGGTCCACCGGCTCTGGGACCTCATCCTCCCCGGAGGACCCCGCGGGCGTGAGTTCTGGGCGGTCCGAGACGTCTACCTCGACATCCCCAAGGGCTCGACCGTGGGCATCATCGGCGAGAACGGCGCCGGCAAGAGCACGCTCCTCAAGCTGCTCACCGGGATCACGCAGCCCACCGGCGGGGAGATCCTGACCCGCGGTCGGATCGCCTCGCTGCTGGAGCTGGGCGCGGGCTTTCACCCCGAGTTCTCCGGGCGGGAGAACATCCGGCTCAACTGCTCCATCCTCGGAATGACCGAGGAGGAGACCGAGGAGCGCTTCAACGCCATCGTCGAGTTCTCCGAGCTGGGCGAGTTCATCGACCGACCCGTCAAGACGTACAGCTCCGGGATGCACGTGCGCCTCGGCTTCTCGGTCGCCACCACCGTCGACCCCGAGATCCTCATCATCGACGAGGCGCTGTCGGTGGGCGATGAGCACTTCAAGGGCAAGTGCATCAACCGACTCAACGAGTTCCAGGAGCAGGGTAAGACCACGCTCTTCGTCTCCCACGACATGGGCTCGGTCAAGTCCATGTGCAAGCACGTGGTCCTGATGCACGAGGGGCGTGTCCTGGAGCAGGGCACGGCCGAGGAGGTGGCCGACGAGTACCTCAAGCGTGCCCACGCCCGGGGAAACGAGCGGATGTCCGCCATCAACCGCCAGCTCGACGCCTATCCCCGGTGGGGCTCCGGCGAGATCCGCACGGGCAAGGTCGAGCTCTTCAGCGGGACTGGCGCGGCCACCAACGTCTTCCAGCCCGGGTCGCCCTTCCGCGTACGGATCGAGTTCGAGGCCACCGCTGACTGCCACGAGCCGGTCTTCGGCCTGGGCGTCTACCGCTCCGATGGGACCTACGTGAACGGCAGCAACCACCTGTGGCGCAACGAGCCGATTCAGCTCGGCGACGTGAAGGCTGGCGCAAAGGGGCACGTCGAGATGGCCTTCGAGAGCCTCCCGCTGCTGCAGGGTGGCTACTACCTCACGGTCTTCGTCTACGACCACGACAAGGCGGCCCCCACCCCCATCGACCACCGCGAGCACGCGGCGACCTTCGAGGTCCACGACGCCAACCACCTCCAGCACGGCCTGCTCTTCCTGCCGACGGAGTGGTCGGTGGCCATGGACGGCGCAGAGCCCAGGGTCTCGAGGGACTGACCGGAGCCCCCGCGCCCTTGAGGCCTCACCCGAGCTTGCGCGCGCCGGTCAACCAGCGGAGCAAGACCGAGCGTCCCAGGCGGTTCCAGAGGCGCTCGGACTCCTCGCGGAGCATCGCCCGCTCCCCGTTGGCCTCCGCGAGGTCGCGCTCAAGCGCTTCGATCGCGTCCCGCGCCTGGGCCGCCTCTTCCCGGGCCTGGTTCCGCTCGGCGAGCCGCAGGTCTCGGGCGCCGATGATGATCTCGATTTCCTCCTCGAGGGTCAGGTCGCGCCCCTTCGCTCGCTCGAGTCGCTGGCTGAGGGTCTCCGCGCAGTCGTCGGCGAGCCGGACGGCCCCCCGTGCTCGAGCCTCCTGGTCCACGAACGCCTCGATGCGCTGGACCGTCTCCTCGAGCTGCTCGTGCGCCCGGCGGACGATCTCGTTCTGCGCGGTGAGCTCCTGGTTGACCTCTTCCAGACGCTGACCGCGGGCCTCCAGCTCCGCGAGCTCGAGCGCACGAAGGCGCTCCAGCTCCGCGAGCTTCTGGCGGTGACCGTCGAGGTCCGCGGTCAGCGCCCCGAGGCGCTCGTCCTTGTGGGCGAGCACCTCCTGGACCTCGGCGCGCTCCGCCTCGAAGGCCTTGCGCTCGACCTCGGCGTCGCGCCGCCCCGTCGCGGCCTCCTCGCGCAGCGCCGCCACGGTCTCCGAGTGCCCGGCGAGGTCAGAGGCCAGGTCCTCCGCCTCCCGGCGGTGCCCCTCCAGGTCCTTCTCCAACGAGGCCACGACCCCGTGGAGCCGCTCCATCTCGGGCAGGTAGGTGTCGCGCAGGCTGTCGTAGCGGAGCAGCTCTTGCCCCGCGTCCGCGAGGGCTCGATCCGCCCCGTTGAGCGGGGCCGGTGTCGTCCTGAGCACCGCGTCGGCGGAGGGCATCGGCGCGTCGCCGAAGGCGGCGATGACCGCGTGCCGGTAGACCTCTCCTCCGTGATCTGAGGGGAACAGGTACTCGTTGTAGAAGCGGTAGAGCTGCGGCGCGAAGTCCTTGAGCAGCGTCTCGTGCTCGATGTAGAGCTCGACGCACATGAGCGCGAGCCACCGGCCGAGCTCGCCGTGCCCGACCGTCGCCGTCCGCGCGCCGGCCTCCTCGAAGATCTGGAGCGCGGCGGGCATCGACGGGAGCCCGTTCTCCCGGTGCTCCAGCAGGTACTGATGCTCCCAGTCGAGGCGCGCCCGCAGGAAGTCGAGGAGCGCCTCCTCCGCCTCGGCGACCCGCGGGGAGTCGTAGGGGCCGGCCAGGATCACGTACCGGCCAGCGACCCGGGCGCACTCCCTGACGAAGTCATCCCGCAGCGCCGGCGGCACGTGCTCCAAGGTGTCGAAGGCGCAGACCGCGTCGAAGGCGCCGTCCTGGAAGGGCAGCTCGGCGCCGCTCCCAAGCACCAGCCCCTCGACCGCCGAGGGGACCACGTCCACCAGCTCGATCTGATCGGAGGGGAGGAACTCGCGAAGGAGCGCCGTGCGCCCCCCCACGTCGAGGATGCGGAGCCGCTGACCGTCGACCCTCACGCTCTCGAGGAGCGCCCGCACCAGCTCGTATCGCTGGAACTGGTCGAAGGGGAGGTCGCGAACGTCGGGCATGGGGTGGGCGAACTTGGGGGCCGCTACACGGAGTATCGGCAAGCCTGCCCCGTGAGCATATGCGGGGGTCACAGGATCCTTCCCGCAGAGGGAGAAGAAGCCTCCCTGGAGCGTGCCAGAGGGGCCGCCGGCGCGCCGAGCGGCCCGCCCGGCGGCGGCTCATGCGATCGTGCAGATCACCGGAGCGTGGTCGCTGGGCTTCTCGCCCCCCCTGGCTTCCAGGTCGACGGTCACCCCCGTGCACGCGTCGTAGGCCGGCGGCGAGAGCAGGAAGTGGTCGATCCGGAGACCGTTCCCCCGCTTGAAGCCGAAGGTCCGGAAGTCCCACCACGTGTAGACCCCCGCCTCGTCGTTGTGCTTGCGGAGCGCATCCTGGAGCCCCGGCGCCATGATCTCGGCGAGGGCGTCCCGCTCGGGCTTGCTGCAGAGGATCCGATCGCGCCACTTCTCTGGGTCGTACACGTCCCGATCGTCGAAGGTCACGTTGAAGTCGCCGGTCACCACCACCTTCTCGTCCATGGGGAATTGCTCCCGGACGTAGGTGGCCACGTCCTTCATCCACTCGAGCTTGTAGTCGTACTTGTCACAACCGACCTCCTTGCCGTTGACCACGTAGAGGTCGAGGAGCATCACGTCCTCCACCACCGCGGCGATCACCCGCGCCTCCGGGTGCTCCGTCCCGGGGATCCCCATGACCACCTGCTCGATGGGCGTCTTCGACAGGATCGCCACGCCGTTGTAGGTCTTCTGGCCGTGGAAGGCCACGTGATAGCCGGCCTCCTCGAGGGCCTCCCGTGGGAAGAGCTCGTCCACCACCTTGGTCTCCTGGAGGCAGACCACGTCCGGGTCAGCCCGCTCGAGGAACTCCAGGACTCGGGGCATGCGGGCGCGAAGTGAGTTGACGTTCCAGCTGACGATATCCACGGAGGGGGCTCCTGGGTGCGGGGTGGTCCACGGTGGCAGGTGGACAGGCGGGCCGGGCCCCGCGCGTCACCTTGCTGTGGCCCGGGAGTCTAACCCCACAGCATCCGGGCGCACCGCCGCGGAGAGGGGGGTGGGGCTGTTCGGCGCTCCCTGGCGCGTCCTGGCGAACACGGGCGGGTTTCGGCGAGGAGAGGTGTGGCGGAGGCCTCCGAATCCCCTGGCTGCCCGGTATCGCTCAAGGAATCAGCCGAGAATCTCGATCCCGTGGGAGGGCTGGGGGCCTTCAAGGGCTTACCCTCCCCACCACAAATGGCGAAGCTCCGGCGCGAGCGGCCCTCGACGGGACGAGAACGAAACCGTCGACGACGCACCCCCACCGCACTTCTGCGGATGACAAGGATGGCCCTGCGAGACCAAAGCGGCCCTCCCTCAACGCGCGCCGGGACGACACCCGTCCTTCAGACAGAGCGACGCCGGGCAGCCCGGGGCGAACCATGCCCGCGGGACACAGCTGCCCACCCGCCGACGCGGGACTCCAATCGACAACCAACGAATGACTGACCAACGACGCGCGGGCGGACAGAGCCGCTCGCGACGCTCCGGCCGCAGGGGATCCAACCCCCGCCGGAGCTCCGGCCGCGATGCGGCCCCCAAGGCGAACAAGAACATCACTCCCCTCACGCCCACCCTCGAACCGCCCGACATCGAGTCGTTCGAGGAGTTCAGCCTGGCCGAGAACATCCAGAGCGCGATCAAGGGGATGGGCATCACCAAGCCCACGCCGATCCAGGCGCTCGCCATCGAGCCGGTCCTTGAGGGCAAGGACGTCATCGCCAAGGCCGAGACCGGGACGGGGAAGACCCTCGCCTTCGGCGCGCCGATGATGTCGAAGATCGACCCGAGCCGCTCCACGGTGCTCGGGCTCGTTCTCTCGCCGACCCGAGAGCTCGCCGAGCAGGTGCACGACGTGCTCAAGGAGCTCGGCGCAGCGAGCGGGGTGAAGACCACCCTGATCGTCGGCGGCGAGCAAATGGGCCCCCAGGTGCGGGCGCTCCAGGCCGGCGCGCAGGTCGTGGTCGGAACGCCTGGGCGCGTGCTGGACCTCCTGAACCAGCGCTTCCTGCAGTTCCCCTGGACCGAATTCGCCATCCTCGATGAGGCGGACAAGATGCTCGAGATCGGCTTCATCGATGACGTGAAGAAGATCCTCGATGCGTGCAACGAGTACCGGCAGACGCTGCTGTTCTCCGCGACCTTCCCGCCGCCGCTCCTCGAGCTCGCCCGGGGCTACACCTCGGACCCCGCCGAGATCGCCACCGCAAGCGGCGTCTCCACCGTGGACAACATCCACCAGTACTTCCTCCGCTGCGGCGA
>CAZEFP010000174.1:0-6941 GCA_964511565.1 uncultured Planctomycetaceae bacterium | reverse complement strand
ACCATGCCGCCCGAGGCGTCCACGCCCGTGATGTGGATCTTCAGGTCGAGCCGGCCCCAGCGGGAGCGGCCTCGCTGGAAGCTCGCGCCCTTCACCTTCCAGAGCATCGAGTCCACGCTGCGCCACTCGCCCAGCAGGGCTCGGAGGGAGTCCATGAAGCCGTCCCGGCCCACACCGGCGGAGGCCTCCACGTCGTACTTGATGCGCTCGACGCCCAGGGGGAGGGCCGTGCGGCTGGCCTCGGGGTGACCGACCGCGGCGTGGGCCACGAGCTCGGGGGAGAACCACTCCTTGGCCTCGTCGAAGCGGCGTTTGCGCAGCACCTCGGCGAACTCGATCAGGCTGTCCGCGAGGGCCTCGGTCTCGTCCTCCACGGCCTCGACGCTCGTGACGGGGCGGTCGGGGGCCGCGATCTCCCCGGGGAGCTCGAGGACGGGGTCCTTCTCGGGCTCGGTCGGGGCCCCTCCGCCGTCGCCGCCGCAACCGGGCGTCGAGGCCAGGCAGAGGGCGAGGGCCAGGGCTGAGGTCCAGGCGGTGGAGTCGGTTCGGTGCTGCATCTGGGCGGACGATACGGGGGCGCGGCGAGGCGGTGAGAGGTTCGTCGGAAGGTGGACCGGTCCCGGTCATGCCCGACGGGGGTGAACTTCGTCCGGTGGGACGAAAGGTGGTCTCGTGTCTCGATGAACGCACTCTTAGACCATCGAGATGCCCTGAGGGTGCGACAGATGGCCAGGACGACCCCAGGTCGCAGGCGGGTCCCAACCGGGGACCGAGGCGATCCCCGGCCGGGGCTCCACGGCCGCCGCCGGACCGCCGTCGGTCGTTGCCCGAGGGAGGATCCGATGACACCATCCGGTCCATGCGCGTCGTGTACCTCCTCGCCGAGTACAGCCTCCACAACCACATCGTGGAGTCCCACAGGCGCGCCCGGCCGGAGGATCACATCGCGATCTGCAAGGTGCCGCTGGTGCTCCGCGGCAAGAGTCGCTCGGCGACCGTGCAGCGGATCGTGCCCAAGCTCTCCCAGCGCTTCCTCCTCGGGAAGGTCGTGGAGGGCCTCGCCATGCTGGCGATCACCGCGCTGCCCAAGCTGACGGGCCGGGGCCCTGTGTTCCAGCGCTTGCGGACCATCGCGCGGCGTCACGGGCTGCCCTTCCACCGGACCGAAGACGTCATGTCCGCGGACACGATGGCGTTCATCCGGGAGCAGCGCCCGGATCTCGTGGTGACCCTCTTCCACCAGATCGTCCGGCAGGCGCTGATCGACCTTCCGCGCCTGGGGGTCGTGAACATCCATCCGGGGCTGATCCCGGACTTCCGCGGAATCCAACCCTACTTCTGGGAGTTGAGCGAGGGCAGCGGGCGCGCCGGAGCCACGATGCACTTCATCGAGGACGAGTCGGTGGACAGCGGAGGCATCCTGGCCCAGACGAGCTTCGACGTGCCGCCGGGGGTCAGCGTTCAGCGCAACTACTACCTCACCTGCCGGGCGGCGGGCCGGCTCCTGCCCCGTGTGATCGCGGGTCTCGAGGACGGAACGCTGACCGCGACGCCCCAGGATGCCGAGGCCGGCGCCTACTGGCGCTGGCCGGACAGCGCGGCCTTCAGTCGTCTGAGGGCGCGCGGGCACTCTCTCGTGTCCTGGCGCCAGCTCTTTGGCCTGCTCGCGGGCGCCGATGATGGGCACGAACCGGCCGAGTGGCTCTCAGGCGATCCCGACGGGGTGGCATGATCGGTCCGGCGGGTCCCTGGTGCTCTCACCCTGGATCCCCCCTCCGGAAGAGCCCGTCCCCAGGGGCGAGGCAGGTGGCGCATGGGGCAGGAGACGCGCCAATCGCCCCCGGAGACCGGCAGCTATCGGGTTTCGTCGCAGCAGGCAGAGCTGCGCAGGGCGGTCACGTGGGCCGTGACGAGCAGGAGCCCACCACCCATGGTGAGCAGGCTCGCCAGGGGGACGAACAGGCGCGACTCCTGCACGGAGGCGCAGCACTCGTCCACGCACCCTGAGGCCTCCTGAACCGAGAGCCAGCTGGGGCAGGGGAGGTGCAGGCCCACGGTCTGGGCCCAGGCCGACCCGGGGACCGCGAGGCCGAGGAGGATCAGCAGCGAACCCGCCGTGGCGAGTCCGGTGAGGATCCCCCGGAGGCGCGGCGGCAGGCGGCGCATGTTTCGGCGCAGGAGGGAGATCGCGGCGGGGAGGGAGACGGCCGCGAAGGCCCAGTGGGTGAGCGGCGAGGTCCAGATGCCGCCGATGAGCGGGGCGAAGGCGAGGATGACCGGCGCGGCCATGCAGTGGACGGCGCAGGTTCCGGCCGCCACGACACCGAGGCGGTCCGCGAGGTGAGGTGTGAGCTGCATCGGTGGGTCAGGTGAGCGCCTTGGGTCTCAGCCCCCCTGGATGACGGCCTGGGCCTGGATCCAGCGGAGGCGGCGGGCGGCGGGTTCGAAGGTCGGACGGAGCGCCGTGCACGAGGCGTAATGCCGTTCCGCGACGGGGAGTTCCCCGAGATCCTCGGCAATCAGCCCGCGGTGGTAGTGGCTCCTCCAGGAGGCCCCGCCCGTGAGGGCGTCGGCGCGATCCAGGGCCTCCAGCGCCTCGGGGTAGCGCTCCTCCACGAAGAGCAGCGCCGCGTGGGCCTCGTGGAGGCCCGGCGCGTCAGGGCGGGTCCGCAGGGCGGCCTCCACCCTCCGGTGGGCGCCGGCGAGGTCGCCGCTCCTGGCCGCCACCTGGACCGCGAGCTGAACCGCGTCCACGTTGTCCGGCTCGGCCTTGAGGGCCAGGTCGAGGAGGGAGACCGCTCGGTCGGGGCGGCCGGTCTCGATGGAGAGGGCCGCGTCGGCGATCAATGTCGGGACGTGCTCGGGCTGCTGCAGGCTCAGGGAGCGCAGGTCCCGGGCGAGCTCCGGCGCCGGAGCGTCCGGCGCCTCCAGCAGTTGCTCCAGCTGTTCATCCGCGGAGGGCCGCTCGTTGAGGGGCGGTGTCACGCACCCGCTGAGCGCGAGTCCCACGAGGAGGGCCGGGAGGAAGGGGGTCGATCGAGACATGGGTACGGACCGGATCAAGGCTGTCCCGCGAGGGCCGAGCCAGCGAGGCGAACGAACTCGGCGACCGCGGGACCGAAGGTCCAGACGAAGACGCCGGGGAGGAAGCAGATGACGAGGGGGAAGGCGAGCTTGGTGGGGAGGACCTGAGCCCTCTGGATGGCCTCCTCCCGGCGGCGGGCCCAGAGGTCCGTCGCCTGGCGGCGGAGGGTCTCCCCGAGGCTCGCGCCCTGGCTCTCCGCGTGGATGAGCGCGGAGCTGAAGGCGAGCAGCGAGGGGACGTCCAGCTCCTGGGCCACCGTGCGGATGGCGGTGGCGCGGGGGACCCCGGCCATGGTCGCGGAGCGCATGCGCGCGAACTCGACGGCGAGCACGCGCTCCTGGCCCAGCGCCTGCTCGACCCGCTGCGCCGCGGCGTCGAAGCCCATGCCGGACTCCACGAGGCTCGCGAGGAGGCTGAGGACCGTGGGCATGTCCCGCTCGACCTCGTCCACGCGGCGCTGCCGCTGCCGCCGAACCCACACCACCGGGAGCGTCACCACCAGGAGCGCGATCAGCCAGGTGCCCGCGCGCATGACGGGGACGAAGATGGAGGCGAACCCGCCCGGCACCCCCTCCAGCCAGGTGACCGCGGCGTCCGAGAAGCCCGAGGCGTCGAAGGTCAGCGCCAGGAAGGCGGAGCAGAGCGCCGCGCCGAGCATGAGGAGCATGAAGCGTGCGGGCGCTCCAGGATCCGCCATGCCGGCGCGGGTGAGCCAGCCGCGCAGCCAGCCGTGGCTCGCCGCCCCTCCGTCCCCGGGCGCGGTCGCCGGCGCCAGCGCGAAGGCGGGGGCGTCCGCCGGGAGCTCGCGGAAGAGGATGGAGGTGGCGCGACGGCGGCGCCGGCTGTGGCGAAGGTAGAGGAGCAGCGCCAGGAACCCGCCCGCGCCAGCGGCGAAGAGCCACGGCTCCAGTGTCCCGAGCCCCAGGAAAGGGGCTGCCAAGGAGAGGAGCGGCACGGTCAGACCTCCACCTGAATGGTGCGCGAGATCCAGGCCACTCCGATGGCCTGGAGGAAGACGGAGAGGCCGACGGCGGAGAGACCCAGGTCGTTGGAGAGGAAGCCCTCCACGCGGTCGGGGTACTGCTTCCACATCAGGAAGGCGAGGCCGTAGGTGATGGCGAGGATGCCGGCCACCGAGGCCTGGGTCTCCACGGCCTGGGAGCCGGAGCGTCGGATGACGTCCACCCGATCCCGGATCGTACGGGCCACCTCGCCCAGGGATTGGGCCACGCTGCCGCCGCTGTTGAAGTGCGAGGCGAGGGTGAAGGCGAAGAGTCGGACCCCCTCCTGGGGATACCGCTCCACCAGGTCGAACATCACCGCGGACGGCGGGTCCCCCAGACGAATCCGGTCGCAGATCTCCTCGAGCATCCTGGCGGTCCGCCCGCGGCTCTCCGCGGCGGCCGTGTTCAGGCTGTCCACCAGCGCGGCGCCCGCGCGGAGCGACGCGACCACGAGGTCGAGCGACGAGGCCAGGTCCATCTCCAGGGCCATGTCCCTGCGCGAGGCGTGGGTCTTCAAGGCCACGTGGCAGCCGACCCCGGCGAAGAAGCCGACGGCCCCGGCGATGATCGTCGGGAGCCCTGCAGCCAGCCCGGCGAGGGCGACCGTCGGGATGGCGGCCAGGCTGATGAGCGTGCGGTTCCTGGCGCGCTCCTCTCGCTCCGACGGGCCCGTCGCGCCCTCGCCCGCGACGCTTCCCCCACGGAGGAAGTAGACGAGGGCGCCGAGGAGGACGGCGATCGTGAGGATCAGGAGCAGGTCCAGCATGGTGCCTTCGACCTAGAGGGGGCCCTGGGCCTCTCCGGCGGGCTTCGAGAAGATCTCGAGGGGGATGTCCTGGCCGGCGGCACGGAGGCCGTGGACGAAGCGCGGCACGATCCCGGTGGCTTCGAAGCGCCCCACGAGCCGGCCATCCCGCGAACCCTGGGTTCGATAGACGAACAGGTCCTGCAGCAGGGGCGTGCCCCCCTCGAGGCCGGTCACCTCGGAGATGGAGGCGATGCGCCGGACGCCGTCCTCGTAGCGCCTGACGTGGACGACCAGGTCGAGCGCGGAGGTGATCTGCTCCCGGATCGCCCGGGAGGGCAGGTCCGCGCCGGCCATGAGCACCATGGTCTCGAGGCGCGCGAGGGCGTCCCGGGTGGAGTTCGCGTGGACCGTGCAGAGGCCGCCCTCGTGGCCCGTGTTCATGGCCTGGAGCATGTCCAGCGCCTCGCCCGAGCGGACCTCGCCCAGGATGATGCGTGAGGGGCGCATGCGCAGGCTGTTGATCAGCAGGTCCCGGGCCGTGAGCGTGCCGCTGCCCTCGGCGTTGGGGGGGCGCGTCTCCAGGCGGACCACGTGGACCTGGTCCAGGGTCAGCTCTGCGGTGTCCTCGATGGTGACCACGCGCTCGTCCTCGGGGATCGCCTCGGCGAGGATCCCGAGGAGGGTGGACTTGCCGGCGCCGGTTCCACCGGAGAGGAGCACGTTCTGCCGGCACCGCACGGCCGTGGAGAGCAGCGTCCACATGGCCTCGTCCAGCATGCGGAGCTTGAGGACGTCCACCGAGCGCAGTCGATTCCGGCCGAAGCGACGGATGGAGAGGGTCGGCCCGTCGATGCTCACGGGAGGGATCGTCGCGTTCATCCGGCTGCCGTCGGCGAGCCGCAGGTCCACCATGGGCGAGGACTGGTCGATGCGACGTCCCGCGGAGACCGCCAGCCGCTCGATCATGCGCAGCAGGTGCTCGTTGCTCGCGAAGCGGACGCTGACCTCCTGGAGCCGGCCGAAGCGCTCCACGAAGACCTGGTCATGGCGGTTGACCAGGATGTCCGTGATGGCGGGGTCGAGGAGCAGCGGGCTGAGGGGGCCCAGGCCCGTCGCCTCCTCGCTGAGCTCGCGGGCGAGCTGCTGTTGCTCGTTCTGATTGAGGGGGAGGGACTCCGTCTGCAGGAGCTCCTCCACCCAATCGTTGACGGCGGACTCGAGGTCCTCGGGGGCCAGGCCGAGGAGCCCCTCTTCCTGGAGCTCGGCGATCATCCTGGCGTGGAGGTCGGCCTTGAGGGCGGTGTAGTCGTCCTGCCGGGGGGGCTCCTCGGGGGAGGCGGCGCTGTTGGGCCCGCTGGTCCGCTGGGTGACCGCGTTGTCCTTCGGGCGGGGGCGCAGGAAGAGCGAGCGGGTGTCCAGGAGGTCATCTCGTTCCATGCTGTGCACCTCCCTGGCTGACGGCCTGGATCATGGAGCGGTCCGGCTGATCCCCGGCGGGCGCTTCCTCAGTCACCGGGGAGTTGGTCGCGCTGATGGCGTCCTTCACGACCCGGTTGATCGCCCGCTGCCACGCGCCCATCCGGTTCAGGGAGATGAACCTGGGCTTGCCCGAGTTGGCGGCGGAGAGGACGGACTTGGAGTAGGGGATGACGTGGTCCACGGACCGGTCGAGCCGGGTGGCCACATCGGTCGGCGTGATCCCGAGGCCCCGGCCCGGGTGGGTGCGGTTCAGGATCACCCGGGACCTCGCGCGCTCGACCCCCACGCGCTCGAGGACACGGAGGAGCTCGGCGGTCCCGTTGATCGTGGGCCCCGAGTCGTTGAGCACGGTGAAGGTCAGGTGGGACAGGTCGAGGATGGCGAGCGTGACGCTGTCCAGGAGGGGGAACGTGTCCACAACGACGAAGTCGTAGGCGCGGCGAGCCACGGAGATGACCCGGGAGATGACCGCCTCGTCCACCGCCGCGGCGTCGATGGCGTTGGAGGGGGCGGGGAGCAGGTGGAGTCCCGAGACGTGCTCCGTGACGAGTCCGGCGAGGAGCCGCTCGTCGAGCCGGTCGACCTCCCGCGCGGCGTCGGCGAGCGTGGCCTCCGGCGTGAGCCC
>CAZEFP010000173.1:0-6956 GCA_964511565.1 uncultured Planctomycetaceae bacterium | reverse complement strand
CTTGAGGAAGCGGCCGTACTCGTCACCGCCGCTCCAAGCTCCCTGGATCGAGCCCCAGACGAAGTCGGCGGCGTAGACCGGCAGCAGGAGGTAGGGGAGCAGGTAGGGGTAGGACGAGTACGCGTTGGCCGGCGGGACGGGGTCCTTGTCCCCGAGCATGTGCAGCGCGTTGCGCACCACGTGGGTGTCGGGCACGAACTCGGGCGTCGGCGCGCCGTGACCGATGGGCCAGAGGCGCAGGGCGCAGGACAGCGCGCCGATGAGGAGGACGCCCAGCAGCAGCCGCCTCGGCGAGCGTCCCCCTTGGCCTTCGGGGGATCCGCTCACAGCTCGTCCGGCTCGTCCTCGGGGAGGTCGAGGTCGACCTCGAGCGTGTCGTCGTCGGGCAGGAGGTCCTGGGACTTGTCCGTCCGGACCTGCTCCATCACCGACTCTGCGATTCGAATGCGGGCCCCCGCGCGCAGCGCCAGCGCGAGGGCGTCGCTCGGCCTCGCGTCCACCAGGATCTCGTCCGCCCCGCCGGGGTCCGACCCGTTCGGGGGCGTGAGGCGCAGCTGCGCATAGAAGGTGTTCGCCCGCAGGTCCACGATGTCGACCCCGAGCAGCCGGCTACCCAGCGAGTGGATCGCGCTCAGGGTCAGCTGGTGGGTCATGGGCCGCTCGGACGGGATGTCGTTGACCACCCGGTGGATCTCTGTCGCCTCGCCGCTCCCGATGACGATGGGGAAGCCGCGGGGCTCCTCGGCCCCGTTGTCCTCCTCAAGGAAGATCCATTGCTGGCTCGAGGTCTCGCGCACGACGACGCGCACGAGCCGGAGCGGGATCAGGGGGTGTGTCTCGGAGGATGACATTGGGGGTGCCCTGCAGGGAGGCAGGGAAGAGAACCGGACCCGTGTCGACGGTCGAGGACTGCGACGAGGTGCCTCTCCTCCCCTAAGATAGATGTCGGTCATGACCAGCCCCAACGTTGATCTCCGGTCCGTAGATCGATATCCGGACGCCCCCGTTCTCGCGAGCGTGTGGCGGGGGGGCTCCGTGGAGTCGGTCCATCGGGGTAGCTGGTGCCTCGTGGATGGCGCCGGCCGCGTCCTCGACGGGGTCGGCCCCTGGGATCATCCGTTCTTCGCCCGCAGCTCCACCAAGGCCCTGCAGGCGATCCCCATGTTCGAGAGCGGCGCGGCGAGTCGCTTCAAGCTGACGGACATGGAGATCGCGCTCGCGGTCTCCTCCCACAACGCCGAGCCCTGTCACGTGACGACGGCGCGTGGTCTCTTGCACCGGATCGGAGTGGGGGAGGACCGCCTCGGCTGTGGCCCCCAGCCCCCTGGCGACCCCGAGGCGCGGGCGGTGCTCATCTCGAACAACGTGGCGCCGGGGCGCATCCACAACAACTGCTCCGGGAAGCACGCGGGGTTCCTGGCCCTGACGCGGCACCTCGACGCCGAGGTCGCGACCTACCTCGACTTCGAGTCCGCGTCCCAGTCCATGATCCGTGACGCGGTCTCCGACTTCACCGGCCTCACGCCCGAGGAGCTCGGGCGGGCCATCGACGGCTGCAGCGCGCCGACCTTCAGGATGCCTCTGTCGGCGCTGGGCACGGCCTTCGCGCGCTTCACGAGCCCCGAGGGGCTCTCGCCCGAGCGCCGCCGTGCCTGCCAGCGAATCATGAACTCGGTCCAGCGTTACCCCGTTCTGCTCGCCGGCCGCTCCCGCCGCCTGGACACGGCGCTCGTCGAGGTCTCCGGCGGACGCCTCTTCCCGAAGATCGGCGCCGAGGCGGTCTACGTGGTGGGGATCCACGGCAAGGACCGGGCGCTCGCGGTCAAGGTCGACGACGGAGGGCTGCGCGGCCTGCATGCGGTGGTGGTCGAGCTCCTGCGCCGCTTCGGATTCCTCGACAGCGCCGAGGCGCGGGCGCTCGAGGGCTACCGCCAGAACACCCTGCGTAACTGGGACGGCGTGGAGATCGGCCGCCTCGAGGTGCACTGAGCGCCGCCTTGATGCTCGCCTCGTTCGCGCTCGCCTCCATGGCCACGGGGGTGCTGCCTGCGCCGCCGCAAGCGCAGCAGGAGGAGGCTCTGCCCCGGGCCGTCGAGCGGGAGATCGCGATGCGTTCGGCGGCGCCCGAGCTCGGGCAGCTCGCGGTGACCTCGCTGGCCACGGGAGCCTCCGTCACCCGGGCCCAGCTCCTGGGCCTCCTCGGGGGGACGGTCGGAGCGGCGGAGCCCGCTTGGGTGAGGGAGGTCAGCGCGCTGGACGCAGCGGCGAGGGCCGGGCTTCTGCTGGTCGATGACCGGACGGAACGCCTGCAGGACCGGCGACCGGAGCTCTGGGCCGCAGCGCTGAGGGTCCTCGATACCGGAGGGGACGGGCCCGCCCTCGCCATGGCCCTCTCCGCGGGCCTCGCCGCGCCCTTTCATGGGGTCCGGCTGGCGGCCCTGGAACGTCTCACCCGTGCCCTCATCTCGAACCCCGAGCTCGCGCCGCTCCTCCCGGCGATCTCCGCCACGCCCGGCCTCACGCCCGGGACCTGTGGCGAACTCAGCGCGGCGCTCGCGCGAGCCGGAGCGAGCTCGGAGGCGCTCGCGGAGAGCGCCCTCGTCGCGAGGACGCGTGCCCTCGGCGGGGACGCTCCGCGTGCGCTGGCCGAGCTCTTCGACCTCTGGTTGGACCGGCCGGTCAGCGCGGACGCCGTCCGCCTCCTCCGTGGGCGCTTCCCCGCGCGGGGACTCGGCGGCGGCCTCGTGGAGGCGCTGGCGCTCGTGGCGGAGGGTGCGGGCCCCACGACGCTCGAGCCGGCGGACCTGGTCGCGGTGATGATGGCGCTCGACCTTCCCCCGGTGAGCCCAGCTGAAGGGGAGGCTGAGCTGGAGCGGTTCCGCAACGAGTTGAACCTCGACGAGTGGGACCTCGATGAACGCGCCGAGCGGGTGGCCCGCAGGTCCGGGTCGGCGGCGCTCGGGCGCGCCATGCTCGACCGCTCCTCCAAGCTGGGCCTGTCCCCCCGGGGCCGACTGCGCTGCGTCCAGGGGGCGGCCTGGGTGCTGCCGGTTGGGGAGCTCCTGCGGCGGGCGCGCCTCCTCGAGGAGAACGCCGCGGCGGAGGTGTGGCGGGTCCTCTCCGACCGGCCGGACCCCTTGCCTCCGGTGGGGCTCCGCCCGTGGCTCACGGATCCACGGGACGAGATCCGCGAGGCATCGGCCCGCGAGCTGGGGCGTCGGCTGACCCTCGGCGGAGAACCTCAGCTCCTTCCTCTGGCGGAGGAGCTGCTCGACGACGTCCGGCCGGAGATGCGCAGCCTCGCCTTCTCGTGGCTCTGCGAGGCGGAGGCTCCCCCGGAGGTATGGGCCACCCTGCGGGCGGCCTTCGACCGTGAAGGTGTGCTCGCGGCCTCGAACTGGCGCCTCACCGAGCGTCAGGCGCGGTGGCTCGCTCAGCTCCCCAGGGGCGTACCCATCCCGGCCTTCAGGGACCTCTTGATGGAGCTCGTGGAACGGGCAGGGCAGCGGAGCCCGGCGGTCGTCGAGCTGCTCGCGCCGTTCGCCGGTGACCGTGAGGTGGCGGCCCTCCTTCGGCGTGCGCTGGAGGAGGAGCTCCAGGGGATCGAGGCGGCAGCGGTCTACCCGGCCCGCCTCCTGCCCGACGGGAGGGCTGCGGCCCTCGCGTCGTCACTCGCGGCGGTGGAGGGGGCCGCCGCGACCGAGGTGCTCGTGGATGCACTGCGCCGTTCCATGGGCCTCATGCACGGCCCGGATGCCCGGGAGGACGCCCGGCCGCAGCTTCCCAAGGTGACCTGCGGACTGCTGGGGCGAAGCGCCGTGGGGCGCGGCGCGCTGATCGAGTTCCTGGGCGACCTCGCCCCGGTGCGGGTGCGGTACGAGGCGGCCCTGCAGCTCGCGAAGGGGACAGACCTCGAACCGGGGGTGACTACAGCAGTGGCCCGCAGGATCACGGCGGACTTCGAGCGGGTGGACGGCACGCTGCGTGCCAGGGGCCTCGAGGCGTTGAGCCGGTTGGGGAGCCTGCGCCTTCCGGAGGTGGAGGCCTTCCTCCATCGTCTGGCGGCGCCGGGCGGGGACGCCGCAGAGCGTGAGATGGCGATCGCAGTCATGGGGAGCTGGACCATGGTCGCGACCCTCGTGGAGCTGTCGCGGCGGCCTCTGGATGACGGCGCGCCGGACCTCGTGGAGGTGGAGGCCGCGGTGGCTGCGGCGCGCGCGCTGGCGGACCCTGCCATGGAGCCCCAGCGGGCCCTGGAGGAGCTACTCGACCTGGTGGAGGCCACCGACCAGCGCCTGTCCGCCGCAGGGATCCCCGAGCTCGAGGGCGAGGCCCTGCGGCAGCTACGGGGGGTGGGCTTGATCGGCGCCGCCACGGTGGCGGCCCGCGACCGCGCCCTTGCGTCCGGCCGTCCGGTCCCCGCATGGCAGCGCCTCTCCAGGGCGGTGACAAGGCGGCCCATCCAGGAGGGACCGTCGGACATCGCCCGTCGCTTCAAGGGGGAGGAGCTGGGGGCGGTTCGGTTTCGGTGGAGCGCCGAGGTGGGGGCCGTGGAGGCGCTGCCCTCGCTCGCCCGAGAGTTCATCCCGGAGGGCCCGGGGTCCACGGCGGAGGACGGGGTGGACGGTCGGCTGCTCGTCATGCTGGGCGAACTCTCCCGGCGCATCGGCCGGGGCGGGACCGAAGCACAGCGCCTTCTCGAGCGCGGCCTCTTCGCCATGGCGGGGGAGCCGCGGACGCGATCGGCGTCCAGGGACCTGACCTTCGGGCGGGCCGCGCTGGGGCGGACGATCCTCGACGGCTTCGGGTCCGGACCGGGGCCGGGGGCCGGGGATCGGGTGGATGCGCTCCGCTGGGAGCGCGCGGCGCTGCAGGCGGAGCTGCTCCTGGTGGAGTGGCGCCGCGGTCGCGTGGGGCGGGCGGTCCTGGAGGCGGAGTTCGGCGTCGCCGACGCCAGCCTGCGGTGTGATCCCGAGGCGCGCTTGGCCGCGTTGAGCCGCGTGTTCCGAGGCCGGGCAGCCCTGGCGCGGGACGAGGGCGTCGAGGTGGCCCGGAGGTGGGCTGAACGGGCTCGCGGTTGGGCGGAGTTGGATCTCCTCGCCACGGATGCGCTGACCGCGCTGGAAGTCGCCACCGAGTTGAGGCAGCGTTGAGGGAGTCCTCTCCTCCGCCCCCGCCCCGCTCCTGGCCCACGGGCCCGGTCTCTCGTGATCCGAACGACCCTCCTCTTCCTGACCTTCCTCCTTTCCGCGGCCCTCTTCACCAGCTGCGGCAGCCTCGCGGGAGCGGGTGCGCCGAACGCCGCTGGCGCGTTGGGCGAACTCCCCGGCGACTGGCGGGTGACGGAGATCGGGGGCAAGGGGCTCGTCGACGGTGTCGAGCTGTCGCTCGCCTTCGGGCAGGACGGGGCCTTCACCGGCGAGTCGGGGGTCAATCGCCTGCGGGCCACCTACACAGCCCAGGGCGAAGGGCTCTCCTTCGCTCCGGTGATGGCCACCAGGATGGCAGGTCTTCCCGAGCTCATGGAGCAGGAGCAGCGCCTGCTCAACGCGCTCGAAGAGACGCGCAGCTTCACGCTGCAGGGCGGTCAGCTAGGGCTCGTCGATGGGGCAGGGGTCACCCTCCTCCTGGCCCGGCGTCGCTGAGCGCGGGCGCTCAATCCGCGGCGGGCTGGCCCTTCAGGACCTCGCCGAGGAACTCCTTCACCTGGGCGGTCGGGACCGCGAAGCTGATCCCGTTGGCCTCGATGTAGCCCGCGGTGTTCACGCCGACGCAGGCGCCCGTCAGGCTGATGAGCGGTCCACCGGAGGAGCCGGGGTTGATGGCGGTGTCCATCTGGATGAACGAGATCTCGCGGCCCTCCTCGGGGTCGACGCCGGAGAGGTGCCTGCCGGTCTGGCTGATGATCCCGAGGGTGACCGTGTGACCGAGCCCGAGCGGGTTGCCCACCGCCACGGCCCAGCTGCCCACTGGAGCCTTGTCCGAGTCGCCCAGGGGAATCACAGGGAAGGGCCCCTTCGCGCCGACGATCTTGAGCAGGGCGAGGTCGAAGACAGGGTCGACGGCGAGGACCTCGAGGTCCAGATCCTGACCGGTGGCGCTCATGGCCCAGTGGTCGCTGGCGCCGCGGATCACATGGGCGTTGGTGAGGACGTAGCCGTCCTCGTGGATGATGAAGCCCGAGCCCAGGCCGGAGCCCGGCAGCGAGACGGGAATCCCCAGGCCAGGGATGTTGAAGGGGAGGAGCCGCACCCGTGCCGCCTGCTTGGTCTTGAAGTAGATGCTCAGGACCGCCGGCCGAGCTCGGGCCGCGACCTTCTCCACCGCGCGGACGTCCATCTTGCCGCTCGCCCGGGTCTTGGTGGCCTCGGTGGCGATGGTCCCCATGGGGACCCCGCGGAGCTTGCGGGCCCCGCGGTAGAACTCCACGGGGGCGTCGGGGGCGATCGTCGGCTCCTTGTCCATGGTGACGCACCCTGGCCCAAGGGCCGTGGCGAGGAGGGTGACGAGGACGAGGAAGCGGCCGGGGCGAGGGAGGGGGGAGGACATGGGGCGGACTCTAGCTCGTGGCCGGGGGGAAGCAACGTGGCGGAAGGCCGCTTCCGGCCAGTTCCGCGAGGAGCAGCGCACCCCAGTCCTTATCATGGGCACATGGCCATCACCGCACTCGACCGTCCTGAAGGCGCGATCGATGCGCTCGGGGACGGGATCGGCTTCGTCGCACTGGTGGACCGGATGGAGCAGGACCCTGCTCTCAAGGTCGTCAACAGCGCGCGAATCTCGTACGACAAGCAGAAGGAAGGGTTCGAAGAAAAGGACCGCAAGCTGTGCTCGTTCCTCTGGGAGCACGGCCACACGTCGCCGTTCCGGCACTCCTTCTTCACCTTCCACTGGAAGGCGCCCCTGTTCGTCTTCCGGCAGGCCTTCAAGTATCAGGTCGGCAGCGGCTGGCGCAC
>CAZEFP010000172.1:0-6959 GCA_964511565.1 uncultured Planctomycetaceae bacterium | reverse complement strand
CCGATCAGCGAGCCCCTCGGCGTTGCGCAGGAGCCCTCTGGCGAGGCCGAACTCGCCGCCTCCGATGGAGAAGCGCGCGTGGAGCAGGTAGACGTGGGCCCCCTCGGCGGGTCGCTGCTCGAGGTCGAGGTCCAGCTCCGCCAGACCCTCGAGGGCCGCACGCTGTTCGGCGCGCTCGCCGAGCCGATCGGCCGCTCCGGCGAGCGCCTGGAGGAAGAGCGCCCGCGGGCCCTCGAGATCGCCCTCGGAGTCGAGGGCCTCCAGCCCCCAGCCGGCGAGCGTGGCCAGGCGATGGGGGTGTCCCGCGCTCGCGAGGCGCCGCAGCATTCCGGGGATGATCGCCAGCAGCTCCTCGAGCGCCTCCCCCTCCCGCAGGTGGAACGCCCGGCGGAAGCTGGGCCGCCGACCGCGACGGCTCTCGAGCTCGTGGAGCGCGCGCGCCACCGCGAGGTGCCCGCGGCGTCTGCGGCGGACCGACATCTTCGCCAGGATCTCGTCCCGTTCGATGGGCTCCGAGAACCGGTAGCGCCCCCCGGAGGGCACGATCCACTCGGCGCGGACGAGGTTGCCGAGGGCCGCCTCGAGGGTGCCCACCGGGACGCCGCTCCAGGCGGCTGCGACCACCGCTGCCTCGAAGCGGCTACCGACGATCGCGAGCCGCTCCAGCCAGATACGCGCGCGACCGTCGAGGGTGGCGAGCCGCTCGTCCACGGCCTCCAGGATCCCGTTGGGCCGGGGAAGCTCCTCGGGCGAGATCAGCAACTCGAGCCCCTGCCCCGGTCCTGCGATGGGGCGCGCCCATCCTCGCTCCTCCATCAGGCGCAGGACCTCCTCGATGCTGCCGGGGACTCCGCCGGTGCGCTCGTGCAGGACGCGGGCCAAGCGGAGCCGGGGCACGGAGTGGTGGAAGGTGTGCTCGACGACCTGGAGGACGGCCTCCTCGCTGATGGGAGCCAGGGGGATGGTGACGGTGAGCGGCTGCACGCGCCGCCGCAGCTCTGCGAGCCCCGCTGCCTTTCGGAATCCGGCCCGCTGCCGCTCACCCAGGACGAGCAGCAGGCGGGTCTCCGGCAGCCCGCGGGCCACGCGCATCAGGGCGTCGAGCGTCGTCGTCCCGGCGAAGTTGATGTCGTCCAGGAAGATGATGGTCGGGCGCGACCGCCCGAGGGCGAGCATCCACTCTCCGAGGGCCGCCGCCTCGGTCACCTCCTGTTCCTGCGCCGCGCGCGGCCCCGGATCGAGGGCGCTGATGAGGGTGCGCGCGATGGGCGGTCTCACGGCGCCGTCGATGAGGGCTCGCGATCGCTCACCGGGAGCGACGTCGTGGGGGAGGTGCAGCCAGCGCCGCACGAGGGTGAGGAGCGTGGCGCCCGGGCGCTCCTCGGTGACCCGCTCGCAGCGCCCGTAGATGTAGATGGGAGGAGCCTCGGAGCTCCGCCGGATCAGGTGAACGAACTCCGTCACGAGCCTCGACTTCCCCATGCCCCGCTCGCCGCGAAGGAGGGCGACCGCCCCCCCTGTGCTGGCCCTGTCCCACGCGCTCGAGAGCTGATCGAGCTCCTCGGCCCTCCCCACCAGGGGGAGATCATGCCGCCCGGCCCACGGGGTCCCCCGTGTCTGCTCAGCTGCACCGTCGGAGAGGCGAGCGCGCCACCAGGGTGAGGCCTCCCCTGTGGCGAGGACGTCAGCGACCGTGGAAGAGGACGGCCGGTCCGCCGGATCGGGCGCCAGGGTGGCCAGCACGATCGCGTCGAGCAGGGGGGAGAGCCGGGGGACGAGGTTCGACGGCGGCGGGACGCCGCCCGAGCGCAGCCGCCGGAGGTCGGCAGGGATGCCGCAGGCGGGGGAGCCGACCGCGATCTCGAAGAGCAGCGCGCCGAGGGCGAAGGTGTCCGCCGCCGCGGCGGCGGGGGCGCCCCCGGCGCGCTCGGGCGACAGGAAGCGCGGCGTCCCCAGGGCGCCACCAGCGGCGCCCTCGCGCTCCGCGTGCCCGAGGTCCACTAGGCTGGCGCGGCCCTCACGGTCGAGGCGAACGTTGTCAGGCTTGACGTCACCGTGCACCCAGCCAGCCCCGTGCAATCCCGCGAGCGCCGCGGCGAGGCGGGCGCCGATGGCCCGCACCGTGGGCTCGGGAAGGGCGCCCGCCGAGTCGAGCTCCTCGGCCAGTGAGGCCCCGGGGATGAAGTCCTGCAGCACCCAGGCGCGATCGGCCCCCGGATCGGAGGCGCCGTCGGCGGGGACGGTGCGCCCGCTGGCGAGCCTCGGGGCAGGCGCCGTCTCCTCGAGCCAATAGGTCCGGGCCACAGCGTCGTGGACGAAGTCGGCCGAGACCCGCGCCTCCCGCCGGAGGGTGCCGAGCGCGTCGCGGTCCTCGGCGACCTCGGGCCGCAGGATCTTGATCGCGACGTCGGCGCCGGCGGGGAAGGGACCCCAGGCGCGCCCAACCTTGGCGTGCCAGACCCGGCTGGTATTCCCGAGGCCGTGCGGGTCGAGCAGTTCCACCAGGGGAGAGCCGTGCCCTCCATGGTCATCGGAGGGCTGGCGGTCGTGAGCGGGACTGGGCGAGGTCATCTGGGCGCCGAATCGGTACCTTGTGCGTCCGCGGGCGGCACTCCATCGACGGGCCCTGGGCCCGGAGGCGCTCCCGGACCCCGAGTCTACGAAGCCCCGCTTCCTCCACGACCCTTGACCTTCCACGTCTACAACTCACTCAGCCGCTCCAAGGCGCCGTTCTCGCCCATCGAGGACGGGGTGGTCCGCATGTACAACTGCGGACCAACGGTCTATGGCCGCCCGCACATCGGGAATTATCGGAGCTTCCTCTTCGCGGACATCCTGCGCCGCTGGCTCGAGTACCTGGGGTACGACGTGCGGCAGGTGATGAACATCACCGACGTCGGGCACCTCACGGACGATGCGGAGGCGGACTCCTCGGGGGAGGACAAGGTCGAGGCGCGCGCGAGGGCCGAGAAGAAGGACCCCTTCGAGATCACCCGCGAGTACACCGCCATGTTCCTCGAGGACATGGGCGCCCTCGGCGTGAAGGAGCCCATGGCCCGCCCCAAGGCCACCGAGTACATCGACGAGATGGTCGAGATGGTGGAGGCGCTGATCGAGAAGGGACACGCGTACAGGGTCGGCGACAACGTCTACTTCGACGTCACGAGCTTCCCCGAGTACGGCCGCCTGTCGGGGAATCGCGTGGACGACCTCGAGGCGGGCAAGCGAGTGGAGGTCAACGAGGAGAAGCGGCACCCCGCGGACTTCGCCCTCTGGAAGAGCGACGCGGCCCACCTGATGAAGTGGGAGACCGTCTTCGGCGCCGACGGCTTCCCTGGCTGGCACATCGAGTGCTCGGCCATGGCGAAGGCGCTGCTCGGCGAGCGGATCGACATCCACACGGGCGGAGAGGACAACGTCTTCCCGCACCATGAGTGTGAGATCGCTCAGAGCGCGTGCGCCAACGGCGTGCCCCTGGCGGAGGTCTGGATGCACGCCAAGTTCCTTCAGGTCGACGGCGGCAAGATGAGCAAGAGCCTCGGCAACGTCTACACGCTTCCGGACGTGGTGGCGCGCGGCTTCGAGCCGCGTCACCTGAGGTTCGCGCTGGTGCGTGGGCACTACCGGACGCAGATCAACTTCACCTGGGCGATCATGGACGAGATCCGAGCGCGCCTCGAGAACCTCGACGAGATCGCGGTGCTGCTCCATCGGATCCTCGACGGCGGCGCCGCCTCCGCGGAAGGGGCCGGGCGCGAGACCCTCACGGCCGCGATCGACGGCTTCGAGGCAGGGATGAACGACGACCTCAACGTCCCGGTGGCTCTGGCGGCCCTCGAGGGGCTGCGCAAGCCATTGCTCGACGGAGCCCTGGGCGCCGACGTGGCGCGCGACGCGCTGGCCTGGTTGGAGCGGGCCAACTCCGTCCTCGGCTTCATCGAGACCGGCGCCCAGAGCGCCGACGCCGAGGTGGAGGCGCTCATCGAGGCGCGGACCTCGGCCAAGGCGGCCAAGGATTGGGCGGCGGCGGACGCGGCCCGGGACGCGCTCACGGCGCTGGGGATCGAGATCCAGGACACCCCGGAGGGGGTGGTCTGGCGGCGCCGCTGAGGCCTCGCTCCGGGAGAACCGGGTCAGCTCGGGGAGTCCCCGGGGGCGCCCTCGCCCCGAATCTGTCGATCTCGCCGCAGCGCCCGCGTGATCATGTCATCCATCTGCTCGGCGTCCGAGGCGGTGGTGTCGGCGAGGAAGCGGAGCTCGGGGATGGAGCGGGTCTCCAGCACGCGGCCCACCTGCTTGCGGATGAACCCGGCGGCGTGCTCCAGCATCTTCCCCGCCTGGGACCGCTCGGACTCGCTACCGAGGACGGAGTAGAAGAGCTTCGCCACGGACAGGTCCGAGTTCAGCTCCACGCGGACGATGGTGATGAACTGGCCCCGAGGGTCGGAGATCTCATGCTGCAGGCAGTGGGCAGCGCGGCGTTGGATGGCAGCCTCGATGCGGGCAATGGTGCGCGGGTTCGCCATGGTTCGTTCTCCTCGGACGTCCTGATGCTCCTCGTCACGACAGGCGGGGCACCAGGGGTGCCCCGCCCGGGTCGAGCGCCGCGCTCACGCGGCGCTCGTTCGATCAGAGCGACCGCTTGATCTCCTTCATGCGGTACGCCTCGATCACGTCGTCCAGACGGATGTCGCGGAAGTCCTTGAGCACGACGCCACACTCGAAGCCGGAGCGGACCTCGTTGGCCTCCTCCTTCTCGCGTCGGAGCGAGCCGATCTGGCCCGTGTAGACCACGTTGCCGTCGCGGATCAGGCGCACCTTGCTGCTGCGCTTGACCGTGCCGTCCGTGACCATGCAGCCTGCGATGAGGCCGATCTTGGAGGACTTGAAGAGCCGCCGGATCTCGACGTGTCCCATGATCTCCTCCTCGAACTCCGGCTTCAGCGCGCCTTCCATGACGCGGCGGAGGTCGTCGAGCAGCTCGTAGATGACGCCGTAGCGCCGCACCACGAGGCCGCCGCGCTCCGCCGCCTGGCGCGCCTTCGGGTTGACCGAGACGTGGAAGGCAATGAGCAGAGCGTCGGAGGTGGAGGCGAGGTCGACGTCGCTCTCCGTGATGGGCCCGACGCCGGCGTGGACCAGCTTGACCTGGACCTCGTCGTGCTCGAGGGCGTCGATCTCCTGGCGGATGACCTCGACGGAACCCTGGACGTCGGCGCGGACGATGACGTTGATGATCTCGCGCTCGGTCTTGGGGGCGGAGCCGAGGATGGCCTCGAGCTCGCGGCTGGGCTCGCGCTTGGAGGCGAGCATCTTGGCTCGGCTGGTGCGCTCGCGTTCCTGCGCGATCTCCTTCGCCTGCGCGAGGGTCTCGATCACGTGGAACGGCTGGCCCACGCCCGGCAGGGCGTCGAGGCCGGTGACCGACACCGGGGTGGACGGGCCGGCGACCTTCAGGGTCTTGCCGCGGTCGTTGATGATCTGGCGGACCTTGCCGTAGCCCTCGCCCGCGAGGATGACGTCGCCCTTGTTGAGCGTGCCGTCCTGAACCAGGAGGTGGGCGACGATGCCGCGGCCCTGCTGGATCTCGGCCTCGAGGACCACACCTGCGGCGGGGCCGTCAGGGTGGGCCCGGAGGCCAAGCTCCGACTCGCCCATGAGGAAGATGTGCTCGAGCAGCTCCTCGATCCCCTCTCCGGTCATGCCGGAGGTCTCGAACATCGCGGTGTTGCCGCCGTACTGCTCGGGGACCAACTCCTGACCCATCAGCTGCTGGATCACGGAGTTCGCGTTGAACTCGGGGCGGTCCTTCTTGTTGATGGCGACGACGATCGGGGAGCCGGCCGCCCGGGCGTGGGCGATGGCCTCGACCGTGCTCGGCTTGACGCCGTCGTCGCCGGCCACGACGAGCACCACGATGTCCACGGCCTTGGCGCCCCGGGCGCGCATGGCCGTGAACGCCTGGTGACCCGGCGTATCGACGATGGTGACGGTGTGACCGAGCCGCGTCTGGACCTGATAGGCCCCGACGTGCTGGGTGATGCCTCCGGACTCCTTGTCGGCGACCTTCGTCTCGCGGATCTTGTCGATCAGCGTCGTCTTGCCGTGGTCGACGTGTCCGAGGAACGCGACGGTGGGGGAGCGTTCGACGAGGTGCTCCTCTTCGATCTCGCTGCGCTTCTTCGCGACGTCGTCGATCATCAGCTGCTCAGCCGTGACCTCCTGCTTGACCTCGAGGGTGACCTCGAATTCCGCCGCGAGCAGCGTGGCCGTGTCCGAGTCGAGGGTCGCGTTGAGCGTGAACATGCCCAGCTGCTGCTCGAGGGCTCGCTTCTGGACGACGCTGCTCTTCAACGAGAGCCCGTCCGCGAGCTTGGCCATGGTGATCGGCTCCTCGATCGCGACGGTGCCGCCCTTGTGGGGGGACTCCGTGACTTGATCCCGGCTTCCGCCGCGACCGCCGCTGTTCCTGCGGCCCGGGGGGCCTCCAGCGGCCCGATTTCGCCTCAGGAAGCGGCCTTGCTCGCGCTCACGCAGCTCGGCAGCGGTCATCTTGCCGCGGGGGCCGGTGGGGCCTGCCTGGCGATTGCGGTCACGCCCGAAGGTGGGGCGGACATCCGGCGTCGCGTCGTCCCGGGACTGGAGCCGACGGGAATCCGGGCGGCTGCGGGCGGGGGATGACTGCTGGAAGCTCGACGGGTCGATGAAGCCGACCACGTTGCCCTTCCGCGCGCCGCTATCGGCGTCTGCCGTCGCTTCGGCGGCCTCGCCGCCAGCAGCGGGAGCCGCCTTGGCGGTCGCTTCTGCCGCCGGAGCTTCTGCTGCCGGAGCGTCTGCGGCTGGAGTCTCTACCTCGACAGCCTCCGCAGCAGGCGCCTCGACAGGGGGCGCGCCTGTCACCGTAGCCTCTGCCGCCGGAGCCTCGGCCGCGGGAGTTTCTGCGGCGGGAGCTTCTTCTG
>CAZEFP010000171.1:0-6966 GCA_964511565.1 uncultured Planctomycetaceae bacterium | reverse complement strand
ACTTTGTCGGGGCTGGTGCGTCGTCACGCCCTTGAGCGCCCCGATGAAACCGCCGCAGAACGGGCCGGGGGGAACCTCCCCCTCCCAGGTCAGTCCCTCGAGGGCCTGTCGCAGCTCCTCGAGGGGCGGAGTCCCCCCGCCGGGAGCCGCCGCGTGGGAGAAGGTCTCGATCGGGTCGAAGGCCACGAGGGACCAGCGCCCCGGCGCCCCGCTGGCGCTGTCGAGAGCCACCAGCCCGGGGCGCTGGCCGAGCAGGAGCAGGGCCCGGGGGACGTCGAGCCCTTGCCCCACCTGCTCCGTAAGGTCGAGGGCCCGTCCGCTCAGGCGAACGCGCGCGGGTTCGGTCTGGACCTCGGGCATCGGAGCCGCACTCTATACCGCCCCGAGCGTTCCCGGAGGAACATCCGCCATGAGTACCACCGCCCCCCAGCCCACGCCCGGTCCCCGCAAGGGCGTGCTGGGCCTCGTGTTCCTGACCGTGTTCCTCGACATGGTCGGCTTCTCGGTCATCTTCCCGCTCTTCCCCGAGATGCTCGACTGGTACGTCGCCGAGGAGGGCGCCGACAGCCTCGTGGGGCGGCTCGCCGGCTGGCTCGAGACCCTCGTCGAGGACCGCTTCGCGGTGATCGTCCTGTTCGGCGGGCTCCTGGGTTCCCTGTACTCGGGCCTGCAGTTCATCTTCGCCCCCCTCTGGGGCGGCCTGTCGGACCGGCGCGGCCGACGCTCGATCCTGCTGATCACCCTCACCGGGACGGCGCTCTCCTACGTGGTGTGGTTCTTCGCGGGCAGCTTCGCGCTGCTGATCGTCGCGCGCCTGACGGGGGGCATCATGGCCGGGAACATCTCGATCGCGTCGGCGGCCGTGGCCGACACCCACAAGAAGGCCGACCGCGCCAAGGGGATGGGCATCCTCGGCGCTGGCATCGGGCTCGGGTTCGTGGTGGGCCCTGCCCTCGGCGGCCTCGCTTCCGGGTGGGACCTCACCGGCTCCCTCCCGGACCTCCCGGGGGTCAACCCCTTCAGCGGGGCGGCGCTGATCGCCTTCGGCCTGGCCCTGGTCAACCTGGTCTGGGCGGCCCTCCGCTTCCCGGAGACCCACGAGGCCAGCGCCGGGGACGGCGCGCCCGAGAAGCGGAGCCTCAACCCCTTTGCCGCGCAGGGAGGCCTCACCTATCCAGGGGTGCACACCCTCAACCTCGCGTACTTCGTCTACTTCGCGGCCTTCGGTGCCATGGAGTTCACCCTGGTCTTCCTGGCCGCCGAGCACCTCGAGTACGGCCCGGGCGACAACGCATGGATGTTCGTCTTCATCGGGCTCACCATCGCGTTCGTCCAGGGGGGCATCGTGCGCCGACTGGTGCCGCGCGTGGGCGAGCTGCGCGTCGCCAGCCTCGGCATGGCCCTCACGCTCCCCGGCTTCCTCGTGATCGCGGCGGTGACCCGGACCGAGTCCGCGGCCGTGCTCTACGCGGGGCTCGCCCTGGTGGCGGTGGGTAGCTCACTGGTGATGCCCAGCTTCAGCTCGCTCGCCAGCCGCTACGTCCCGGACGACCGACAGGGGTTCGCCCTCGGGGTCTTCCGTAGCTTCGGGAGCCTGGCCCGTGTCGTGGGCCCGATCGCCGGGGGCCTGCTCTATTACGGCCTCGGCGCCCTCGCGCCCTACGCCATCGGCGCGGGCCTGCTCCTGCTGCCCCTCGGGCTGTCCCGGCGCCTCCCCGCTCCGCCAGTCCAGGCCCCCGAGTAGGCCCCCCGAGGAGACCCCTGTGGAGACCCCTGTGGAGACCTCGCTCGGACGCCCATCGCCCGGCAGCGCTCCCGGGGGAGGCGCGAGCGCTGGCTCCAGCCTCCACGCCCAGCGCGGCCCTGAGGGGGTCCTGAGGGGGCCCTGCGCCCTCCCCAGGCGGCCCCGCAGGCCAGGAGCATTCGGCGCTTCACCCGCCGGCTCCCACAGCCGATAGAGGAGGTGACATGCAACGCTTCCAGACACCCGTCCTGTGCGCCGGCGGCGCGCTCATCGCCTCGCTCCTCTCCTTCGGTCCGGCCCCCGCGGCCCAGCAGGATCCCAACAAGGCCCTCGCGGCCCTCCAGGCCCAGATCGTCGAGCTGGAGGCCAAGGTCGAGGGCTGCCAGGCTTTCATCCAGCAGCAGGCAGCGGCCGGCAAGGAGCTCTCCGAGGCCCTCGCCCGCTCGGAGGCCGAGGGCTTCACCGCCGGGATCAACCCCCGCTCACGGGAGGTCCTCCTCGAGGGCCTCCGCACCCAGGCGAAGGCCATGCAGTCCGCGGACACCGACGAGAAGCCCAAGGACTCGGGCCGCCGCCAGGGCCGTCGCCGCGACCGGTGACCACCACCGAGCCCCGTCAGCTGGAGTCCGACCTCTGGCCCCGGGTGGACGCCTTCATCGAGCGCATGCGCGTCACGCGTGGCGCCTCGGAGCACACGCTCCGTGCCTACGGCCTCGACCTCGCCGACCTCGTGGGCTTCCTAGCGGGTCGCGGCGTCACGGGTCACGACGCCATCACGCCGCGCGCCCTGCGCGGCTGGCTCGGTGACCTCGACGAGCGCGGGCTCGCCCGCTCCACCATCCAGCGCCGCCTGTCGGCCGCGAGGTCGTTCCTCAAGAGCCTCGTGCATGAGGGGCTGCTCGAGGTCAATCCGGCCACCGGGCTCCGGCAGCGCCGGACCTCCCGGCACCTCCCCGGCGTGCTCTCCGAGGCCGAGGTGGAGGCCCTGCTGGCCGCACCGGACGCCACCACCGCCGGCGGACGCCGCGACCGCGCCATCCTCGAGTTGATGTACAGCGCCGGGACCCGGGCCGCGGAGACCGTCGGCCTCGACCGGGCGCACCTCGACCTCGGCCGCGGGGTCGGGCGCGTCCTCGGCAAGGGGCGCAAGGAGCGCCTCGTGGCGCTCGGGCGCTTCGCCGTGGAGGCGATCTCGGACCACCTCTCCGATCCGGAGCGGCCCGCCCCCACCACCGACGCCGGTGACGCGCTGTTCCTCAACCGCTCCGGCGGCCGGCTCAGCACCCGGAGCCTGGAGACCATCGTCGGCAAGCACGCCCTGCGCGCCGGGATCACCCGGCGCGCCACGCCCCACACCCTCCGCCACAGCTTCGCCACGCACCTCCTCGACCGCGGCGCCGACCTGCGCTCCGTGCAGGAGCTGCTGGGGCACGAGCACCTCGCGACGACCCAGATCTACACGCACGTCTCCGTGGCGCGCCTCCAGGAGATCTACGAGAAGGCCCACCCGCGGGCGTGAGCGCGCAGGAGCAGGGAGGAGCGCCTCAGACGTCCCAGCCCGGCCGCTCCTCCGCGCCGAGCAGCTCGGCCCCGACGTCGAAGGTCCCCGTCTCCGCGTCCCATCGGGCCTGCCCGCCGGCGCGGTAGGCCACGGTCGCGAGCAGGACCGTCTCGGTCAGGGGCCCCGAGTAGTCGAAGCTGCACAGCGGGCTCATCGGCGTCCCCTTCTCGATGGCGTCGAGCCACTCGACGTAGTGGCCGGGGGAGTTGGAGATGGAGGGCGCCGGGGCCTCCCACTTCTGGGTGAGGTCGTTGAGCTCCACCTTCATGGAGTAGTAGTTCGAAACGATGCGGCCCCGCGTCCCGATGAACACGTGGCTGTCCCCAGGAGGCGCGACCTCGGGAGCCGCTCCTCCGTCCCACCAGTGAACGTCCACCGCCTTGCGATCCCCCGCGGCAGCGTGGGACCACCTGACGTGCATCCACTCGGGGGTCCCCACGGGGTCCACGGCCGGCCCCTCGACCTCGATGGCCACGGGGGTCTTCAGGTCGAGGGCCCAGTGGACGAGGTCGACCCAGTGGCAGGCCATGTCCCCCACCGTCCCGGTGCCGAAGGCCCAGAAGCGGCGCCAGTTGGCCGGGTGCACGCCGTCACAGTAGGGCCGCTCGGGGGTCGGCCCGAGCCAGAGGTCCCAGTCCAGATAGGCGGGCGCGGGCTTGGGCTCGGTGAACTTCCCGTTGGACCATGACTTGCGGCACACCACGTGGACGGTGTGCACGTCGCCGATCGCGCCCGCTCGGATCGCCTCCACCACCCGGCGGTAGTTGTTGGTGGCGTGGATCTGCGTCCCCATCTGCGTGGCCACGCCGGAGCTCTTCGCCAGCTCCTGGAGCTGCTGCGCCTCCTGCACGGTCCGAGAGAGGGGCTTCTCGCAGTACACGGCGATCTTGCGCCGCAGGGCCGCCCGGGCGATCGGGGCGTGGAGGTGGTCCGGGGTCGAGATCACGACGCCGGCGAGGTCCTTCTCCTGGTCGAGGAGCTCCCGCCAGTCCGCGTAGGTCTTCGGGCGCTTCTGCCCCGCGGCCACCACCTGCGCCATGCCGCGCTCGAGCATGCGCGAGTCCACGTCGCACATCACCGCGACGTCCTGGGAGAGGACCCCGTCGACGTTGGCGGCGCCCCGGTTCGCGACCCCGATGGCCGCGAGCTTGAGGCGGTCCTTGATGGGGCGAGTCCGGATGAAGGGAGCCGCGACGGTGGAGGTCGCGAGCGCGGCGGCGCCGCGGAGGACGCGGCGGCGTGAGATCGGCGGGATGGGCATGGTTCAGATGCTAGGGGAGCCGAGCGAAAGCTGCTCCGGCTTCTCCCGCCGGAAGGAACGTCGAGCTCCGGAGGGCCCGTCCAGGTCGCGCCGGCCCGGCGACCGGTCAGTGGTCGTGGCGACGCTTGCCCACCAGGCGGTGGCGCTTGAGCCCGAAGCCCTCCCGCCGCTCCACCTCGAACCCGGCCTGGTCCAGCCCGGCGCGCACGGCGCCCGCCGCGGTGTAGGTGGCGAGGCTCGCCCCGGGCCGGGTCAGGCGAGCCAGCTCGGTGTACACCTCGGGGGACCAGAGGTCCGGATTGCGCGCGGGCGCGAAGCCATCCAGGAAGACCGCGTCGGCCCGCAGGTCGAACTTCCGAAGCGCCGCCGCCCCGTCGCCGATCACGAGCCGCAACGGTACCGAGTGCTCACCCAGGCGCAGGGTCGCCTCGCCGGCCGCCAGCAGTTCGGGGTAGGCGTCGAGGAACGCCCCGGTGGCCTCGTCCTCACGACCCAGCCGCCGGTGCACCTCGCGCATGACGTCCGGGGAGAGGGGGTGAAGCTCGATGGAGGCGTGGCTCAGGGCTCCCGTCCCGGCCTCCGCCAGCGCGCGCACGGCGGCCAAGAGGTTCACGCCCAGGCCCAGGCCCGTCTCGAGGATGCCGACCGACTCGCCGCGGCCCAGACGAGCCGGCAGGTCACTGCCCTGGACGAACACCAGGTCTCCCTGCTCGAGGCCGCTGCGGGAGTAGTAGACGTCGTCGTAGCCCGGCGCGAAGGGGACCCCCTCCTCGGACCACGTCAGGTTCGCCTGCTGCTCTGGGACCTCCCCCACCATCGTTCGCCAGCTTACGCCGGGAGGGGGGAGGCGCGGTCATGGGCCGCCAGCTGCGTGAGGCAACCCGAGGAGTGAGAGGACCCGCGCTCGCTCGTTCCCAGCTCGGCGGAGGCAGCCTCGAGTGGATGAGGCCTCTCAACGCAGGAGGGAGAGGTGGTGACCCTAGGGGGATTCGAACCCCCGTCGCCAGGATGAAAACCTGGTGTCCTAGGCCTGACTAGACGATAGGGCCACGGGTGACGGCCGCCCCGGGGGGCGTTCGACGGCGGGGAAGATAGGGCCTGGTCCAGGCCATGTCAAACCCTCCCCCGTGCGGATTTTCGCCCGCTCAGCGGGGGGCCCACCCGGCATCGCCGAGGCGCTCGGTCAGGTGCCCGTACTCGCGCTCCAGCCCGTCCACCACCTGGCCAGGATCACCGAGGATCGACCAGGTATAGGTCTCGATCTCCAGGTGGAGCTCGGGGGTGCTCCAGGCCTCGGGATCGGCGAGCAGGTCGTCGACGATCCGATCCGCGTGGTCTCGGGTCGTCCCAAGGGCCCCGAACGTGGCCTGGTCCAGGGGCACGTGGAAGTGGCAGCGCCACTCCTCCGCCCTGGCCCAGGGGCTCCCGTCCACGGCGAGCGCCTCGGTGAGCGCCGGGAGGTCCGGCAGGTGGATGAACGCGCCGTCCACGCGGCCCGTGACCTGATGCAGGAAGCGCGGCTCGTCCATCGACAGGAGCTCCGTCCGCGCCTCCGGATGCAGGGCCGGCTCCGGCAGCCGGAGGGCGCTGCTGACCTGCACCTTGCCCAGCGGTCCTCCGTGGGTGGCCAGCGCCAGGGAGTCGGACGCCTCCTCGAACTCAACCGCCGAGTGACAGCAGTCCAGGCAGGTGCCCAGGTGACGCGCCGCGAGGAGCGCGGATCCCTCCACGTCGGCGCCGAACTCCTCCTGCAGCACGCGCGTCGCGATCAGCCGGGCGAAGACGAGGTACTCGGCGAGCGCCCGCCCGTTCCGAGCGCTGGCGTCGGGTTCGGACTCGAGGGAGAGGACGACGCGGACGCCGGTCTCCTCCTCGATCCGCGCGAGCTCTCCGAGGGCCCGGCCCATGCCTTCGGCGCAGCGGCGCAGGCCCGAGCGGTCGTGGATGTCCGCGCCGTATGCTCCGGGGTGGGTGCTGATCGACACCATGCGCGGTTCATCCCGTGAGGCCTCCACCAGGGCGGCCGCCGCCCACGCCACGTCCACGGTGTAGTCGACCCGCTCCTGCTCCATCCAGCTGGGCTGGTAGACCCGGGCCTTCAGCCCGTCCTCCTGGAAGTTGCCGTAGGGGAAGGCGTTGAAGGTGAAGGGGTCGATGCCGTTGGCCCTCAGGAACTCCTTCAGGCCGCTGGCCGCGGCGGGGTCCGCCCGCAGCTCCCTGGCCGCCCCGGCGGCGAGGTACATCCCGACGCCGAAGCTCGCGGCGCCGGGGGCGAGCCGCTCGCGCAGCGGCACCGAGAAGGTGTCGATGGCCCGCCGCACGTCCGCCAGGGTCTCGGCCGCGTGGAGGTTGAGGCAGTACCCGACCCGGACGACTCGGTCCGAGCTGGGGTGATGGAAC
>CAZEFP010000170.1:0-7040 GCA_964511565.1 uncultured Planctomycetaceae bacterium | reverse complement strand
AGGCGCGGGGAGCGGAGCCGGGAGAGGATGGCGGCCGTGAGCGCAGCCGTGGCGTAGCACCCGACGATCAACGGTTGATAGAGGAACCGGGGTGCGAACAGCTCGCCCGCAGGGATGACCTGCGCGAGCGGGGCGATCGCCAGCCCGACGGCCCCCAGGCTCACCAGTCCCGCCGCAGCCAAGGCTCGCGGCGGCCCGCTCAGGCGCGCAGCCTGGCGGGTGAGGAGGAGCAACGCCACGAGGGCGCTGGCGATCAGAGCCGCAGCGCGCGCCCAGGGCCCCGGGCCGGCCTGGAGGTCGGAGAGGTGAACCGATGGGGGCCACGTGGCCCAGGGCGTGAGGAACTCCAGCAGGCCCCGCCACCAGGCGGCGAGGCCGAGGGGCAGCCGCTCCAGCAGGGAGAAGGAGGCGAGGGGCGCCGATGGGGAGGCGGGCAGCGCGCCGCCGAGGGCGTGGTGGCGGAGGAGGGTGACGGCGACCAGCGCGGCGAGCCCGCCGGCGACTCCACCGAGCCCTGCCCGGCGTCCGGCGCAGCGGGTCATGAGCAGCGGGAGGAGGGGCACGAGGACGACGCCGTCCTCCTTGCCGAGCAGCGCGATGCCGCAGGCGAGGAAGGCGATCGCGGCCGCGCCCAGCTCTGGAGCGCGGGAGGACCGTGAGAGGAAGGTGGAGCCGAGGAATCCCGCCGCGGCGCCGAGGCCCGAGACGAGGGAGGTCCGGCCGGAGATCCACGCCACCACGTCGGCACAGGCGGGGTGGAGCGCCAGGAGCCCGAGGCCGATCCACGGGATCGGGAGGCCGATCCGGCGGTCGAGGCGGATGAACCCCGCGCCGAGGAGCAGGAGGATGAGACCGTGCAGGGCGACGTTGGTGCGCCGCAGCCGCCCCCAGTCCGGCTCGACCTCTCGTCCCGTCGGGCTCGCGCTCCGGTCCCAGCGGAGCAGGAGGGTGGCCAGCGGGCGGAAGTGCCCGGCGTCCTCGAGGTGGTGCCAGTAATCCCGATCGAAGGCCGCCACGGCGGGAAGGGACCCGTCGACGACGGGGTTGCCCATCACGGCCTCCCGGTCGTCGAAGGAGGGCCGGGGGGCGTCGGGGATCGCGGCGCTCCAGACCCCCAGCGTAAGGAGCAGGAGCCCGGCGAGCTTGACCCAGGGGCGAGCGCCGGGCCCGGTCAGGGGGGCTCCCCGGGCGCGGGACTCCGATACGGCGGCGTCGGCGCTCGTGGATCCGGGAGCAGGGGAGGGGGCGCTGGGATCAGACACTCGGCCCCGATGGTAGCGACGGGAACCGGCGAGGCCGATTCCGTACCCTCGGGACCATGCGCCGGATCCTCGCCGCCCTACTGCTCGCCTACCTGGGTGTCCGCCTGCTGATGGTGCTCGCCCTCGGGGATGTGTTCTTCTACGGCGAGGAGATGGAGAAGGGGGCGGTGTCCATCGGGCTGCTGGGCGGGACCGACGTGCCCCTCGCGCGCCTTCCCTATCACCCCTACGAGGGCGGCGGCTTCGTGGCGAGCTGGTTCAAGCTCCCCTTCTTCTGGCTGCTGGGGCCCAGCGTCCTCGCCCACAAGGCCGCGGCCATCACCTGGGGCCTGCTGCTCCTGGGCGCGACCGTGGGGTTCGTGGGGCGTCACGCGGGCCGCGGGGCCGCGACCCTGGCGGGGGCGCTGCTCATCTTCGGTCCCGCCCACTTCCAGCGGGAGTCCCTTCTCCACGTGGGGATCCACTTCGAGAGCCTGCTGTGGGTCGCCATCCTCTTCGACCTCGGGCTGCGGGTGGCCGCCACACCGGCGGGCGCCGAGCCCGACCGTCGCGTCCTCGTGGGCCTCGGCCTCGCCTCAGGCTTCGGCACCTACTTCAGCTACCAGGTGCCCTTCGCCGTGCTGGCGGTCATCGTCATGCTGGCGTCCACCGGGTGGCGGCGGATCTTCGCTCCTGCGCTCGTGGTCTCGACCCTGGTGGGGCTCCTCCCGCTGCTCTGGATGGCGCTCAGCGTGGGCGCGGAGGTGGTGGACATTCACGGCGCGGAGATCGGCGAACAAGGCGGCGCCAGCCGCCTCCTGGGCGCCATCGGCGCGGGCCTGAGTTCCGGCGCGGCCCGCGCCGGCGCCGCCCTCGGCATCCTGGCCTCGGCGGCCGGACTCCTCGCCGTGCCGCCCGGTCGTGACCGGGCGAGGACGCTGTGGCTGCTCGTGGGCTTCGCGCTGCTGTGGCTGGTGGTGGCGGCCGCGACCGGCATGGTGCCCGCCGCCAGGGCGGAGGGGCACTGGATCCAGTTCGTCCGGTTCGCGCCCCTCGTCTACACCTGCCTTCTCCTGGTGGCGATCTCCGCGGGCCCTGCGCTTCGCCGCGGACTCGAGGACGGCGGCGCACACCTGGTGGCCCGCGGGGCGGCGGCCGGCCTGCTCCTCCTCGGCCTCACGTACAGCGCCCGGACCATCGCGGCGGGTGACCTCTCGTCCGCCGGCGCCAACCTCGGCGTGCTGACGGGGACGAGCGGGGTCGAGCTGCGGGGTGCCTTCGTGAAGCTGGTGCCGCGCCTGGAGGATCCCGATGAGCCTGACCCCGCGGTCCGGGCCGCCCGGGCGGCGGCGCGCCTCGCGGGTCTCCAGGACGCTCGGAGCGATCTGCTGGCGTCCGAGCTGTCCGCTGCGGCGGCCCAGAGCGCCGCGGGGGCCTCCTCCGCCGATCTCCTCGACGCGCTGGTCGCGGCCTTCCCGGACGCCAGTTCGCGGGAGGCCCTCACCCTCGGGCTCGGGCCCTCCGTCTTCCGGGAACACGGGGGGGACGTGCGGGGCGCGCTCCAGAGCGAGGCCATGACCCCGGTTCTGGCGGAGGCGCTCGGGCGGTTCGGGAGCGGCCAGTGGGTGAGCTATCCGAGCTTCGTTCCCAAGGAGCTGGAGCTGGTCGCGGGGACGGTCCACGAGGGCCCCTTCCTGCAGGGCCTCGGCCGCCGTATCTACCGCAGCTCGGTGTTGCAGCCCTACTGGGGGGCGCTGCTGCGGATGCCCCTCGTGCTTCGCCCCGCGATCGCGCGGCGTCGTCTCGTGGAGGTCCTCGACAGCGCCGGCGCCTCGGAGCTGGCCCGGGCCTCGGTCCTCGAAGGGTTCGACGGGGCCGGGGAAGACTTCCGCGTCCCCTCGACTACACTGCGCTGATGAGCGCGAAGCGTGGGAAGAAAGGGCCGGAGCAGGCGCCGGCGTCGTTCGACGAGAGCCTCGAGCGGCTCGAGGAGGTCGTCGGGGAGCTTGAGGAGGGTGGCCTTGGGCTCGAGGACTCCCTCGAGCGGTACAAGGAGGGCGTCGGACTCCTGAAGGGGTGCCGCGAACGCCTCGCGTCCTTCCGTGCTCAGGTCGAGGAGCTCACGGCCGAGGGCGTCATCGATCATGACCAGGACCCGGACGCCGAGGGTGGGGACGAGGACGTCTCCGCCGGGGGCGGCATGGGCGAACTCGACACCCCCTTCTGAGTCCGGAGCTCCCCTTGAACCCGAGCACCCAGAGCGGGGACGTGGACGCCGCGGAGCGCTGGCTGGAGGCGTCCCGCCGCTGGTTCGAGGACGCCCTGCAGGGGTTCCTACGTCGCACGGACCTCGGGCCGCCGGTGCTCTCCGAGGCCGTGGAGTACGCGCTCCTCGGCGGCGGCAAGCGCATCCGACCGGCCCTCGTCCGGCTCCTCGGCGGAGAGTCGGCGTCGCCTCCGGACCTCGAGGCCGCCGCGGTGGCGGTGGAGTGCATCCACACCTACAGCCTCGTCCATGATGACCTGCCGTGCATGGACGACGACGACCTTCGCCGGGGGAGACCCACCGTCCATCGGGCCTACACGGAGGCCACCGCGGTCCTGGTGGGGGACGCCCTCCAGGCGCTCGCCTTCGAGGCCACAGGGAGCGCCTCGCGTGGGGCTGCGGCCATGACGGTGGCGCTGGCCCGGGCGAGCGGGCCGGCGGGGATGGTCGGCGGCCAAGCCCTCGATCTCGCCGGGGAGGGGCAGTCCCTGGCGCTCCCCGAGGTCGAGGAGGTCCACCGAACCAAGACGGCGGCGCTGCTGGGCGCCAGCGCCGAGCTCGGCGCGATCGCCGGCGGGTCGAGCCCGGACGTGGTGATCCGGGCCCGGGATTTCGGGGTCGCTCTGGGAATGTGCTTTCAGGCGATGGACGACGTGCTGGACGTCACTGGCGACGCCGAAACGCTCGGGAAGACCCCGGGAAAGGACCTCGGGGCCGACAAGGGAACGCTCGTGGCGGCCCTTGGGCTGGAGGGCGCCCGGGCCGAGGCGGCCCAGCGTGCGTCCGAAGCGCACACCCACGCGAATGCCCTCGGGCTGGGCGACCTCGGAGCCGGTCTCATCGAGCTCCTGCTGCGCCGGAAGTCGTGATGCCCTCTGCTCCCGCTCCCCCGCGGGTCCTAAGCTATGGGCCGCAAAGCCTGCTGATACGAGACCGGACATGAGCCACCTCGACCGAACCCCCGAAGAGACCTGCGCGGAAGCGCCCGAGCTCGCCCCGATCCTCCCCGGGATCGACGGGCCGGCGGACGTGAAGGCGCTGGACCGGGGCCAGCTCCCGCAGCTCTGCCACGAGGTCCGGGAGTTCCTCCTGGAGAGCGTCCAGCGGACCGGCGGGCACCTGGGCTCCAACCTGGGCGTCGTGGAGCTCACGACCGCGCTCCATCGGGTCTTCGACTTCAAGCGGGACCGGATCGTGTGGGATGTCTCCCACCAGGCTTACCCGCACAAGATCCTCACCGGGCGCAAGGACCGCTTCGACACCCTCCGCAGGACCGACGGGCTGTGTGGGTTCACCCACCCCGAGGAGTCGCCGTACGACCTGTTCCACACGGGACACGCCGGCACCAGCATCAGCCTCGGCGCGGGGCTGGCGGCGGGCATGGCCCTGGAGCAGGACCCGCCCCACGTGGTGAGCGTCATCGGCGACGCCTCCCTCGGGGCCGGCGTGGCCTTCGAGGCCCTCAACCACGCGGGCGCGAGCCGCCCGAAGATGCTCGTCGTGCTGAACGACAACGAGTGGTCGATCTCGAAGTCCGTGGGGTCGCTCTCGAAGTACCTGACCAAGATCCGTGGCAGCCGGCTGATCCAGCGCGCCGGGCAGGAGACCAAGAGCCTCGTCCAGGCGATCCCGCTCATCGGGCGCCGCGTGGACAAGGCGCTCGACGACATGGGCGAGGTGCTCCGGCACGTCTTCGTCCCCGGCCATGTCTTCGAGGAGCTCGGCGTCCGCTACGTCGGACCCGTGGACGGCCACGATGTGAACAGCCTGGTGGACGTGCTCGAGAAGGTCCGTCACCTCGACGGCGTGGTCCTCCTGCACGTGCTCACCGAGAAGGGCAAGGGGCACCCCGATGGCCCGAGTCACCCCGAGCGGGTCCACGCTGTGGCGGCTCCCAAGCCCCCTGGGAAGCTGGAGCCCCCCGCCGACGCGCCCCCCGAGGCCCCTGCCTTCACGAAGGTGTTCGCGCGGTCCCTCATCGACCACGCGGGCCGCGACCTGCGCGTCCACGCGATCTCGGCGGCCATGCCCTCGGGCACGGGGCTCGACCGCTTCGAGGAGGCCCATCCCTCGAGGTTCCACGACACCGGGATCTGCGAGCAGCACGCCATCGCCATGGCCGCTGGGATGGCGAAGGCAGGGCTGCGCCCCGTGACGGCCATCTACTCGACCTTCCTGCAGCGCGGCTTCGATCAGGTCTTCCAGGAGGTGGCGCTCCAGAACCTGCCCGTGGTCTTCGCCCTCGATCGCGCCGGCCCGGTGGGGCAGGACGGCCCGACCCACAACGGCGTCTTCGACATCGCGTACCTCCGGACCCTGCCCAACATGGTGCTCTCGGCTCCCCGGGACGCCACGGACGTGGACCGGATGCTGGGGCTGGCGCTCAAGCACGACGGCCCGTTCGCACTGCGGTTCCCCCGGGGCAAGGTCCCCAGCCGCGAGGAGGTCTCGGCCCAGGAGCGCGAGCCCATGGCGGTGGGGCGCGCCGAGGTCCTGCGGGACGGCGAAGGCGGCGGCGTGGTGATCTGGGCCTACGGCGTGATGGTCTCCACGGCCCTCGAGGTCGCCCAGGCGCTCGCGGAGCGCGGCGTCCAGATCGGCGTCGTGGACGCGCGGTTCGCCAAGCCCGTGGACGAGGACCTGCTGGCGCGCCACATGGCCTCTTTCCGCCACGTGGTCACCCTCGAGGACCACCAGCGGGCAGGCGGATTCGGCTCCGCGGTGCTGGAGGCCTCCTCGCGGATTCGCGTCGACGGCCGCGCGGCAGCGGTGCGGGTGCTCGGCATCCCGGACCGCTACGTCGATCACATGACCACCCGCGAGGAGCAGCTCTCCTCCGCGGGCCTGGACGCGCCGGCTGTCACCCGCGTGGTGACCCAACTCCTGGGCAAGGTCACCGCCTGAGGGCGCGGCGCCAGTTGAGTAGCTCCGGCTCCAGCAGCGCCCCCGGCGGCGGATCGGCCGCACCCGGGGCCCGGCCAGGGAGCGAGCGCTTCGAGCCGGCGGGCGGCAAGATCCGCTCGGTCCTGCTGCTCGCGGACGGCCAGAAGACCCGCGTCCAGGAGGCCCTCGGCGAGGTCGAGTCCTTCCTCGAGTCCCGTGGCGTGGCGGTCTCGGTCCACCCGGACGTGCGCGGCCTGCGCGACGGCGGCGAGGCGGTGGCGGGCGCCGAGGTGGACCTCGTGGTGGTCCTCGGCGGAGACGGCAGCGTGCTGACCGCAGCCAACGCCTTCCACGCCAGACCGGTCCCGACCATCGGCATCAACTTCGGTCGGGTCGGCTTCCTCGCCTCCCTCGAGGTGTCCGCCTGGCGCGAGGGCCTCATCGAGGTCTTCGAGGGACGCGCGGTGGTGGAGCACCGCATGCGCCTCGAGGCCCGGGTTCGGCGCGCGGGTGAGGTGGAGCCCGCGGTCATGTGCGCCATGAACGACGTGGTGATCTCCCGGGGGGAGGCGCCCAAGATGGCCGCCTTCCGCCTGTCTTCTGCTGGGCGGGATGTCTCCAGCTACCGCGCCGACGGGCTCATCTGCTCC
>CAZEFP010000169.1:0-7114 GCA_964511565.1 uncultured Planctomycetaceae bacterium | reverse complement strand
GCCGAGGACGTGGTGCCCACGGAGGGCGGCGCGGCTCGCGGTGCCTCAGGGGCGCATCCTGGCAGGCAGAGGAGCGTGAGGAGCGCTGCCCCCGGCAGCGTTCCGCGGTGCGCTCCTTTCCTTGACGATCTGAAGTGCGGGGTCCCCAACGTGCTCACCCGACCGGCGCCGGAACCCCTTGATAACCCGTGCCCAGGGGCAGATGCGAGCGCCAATGGGGGGAAGGGGCGTGAACGCGGCGGGGGGCAGGCGTAGGGTCGACGCCATGGAGCCTGTCACCCCTGCGCCGCCGGCGCCCCCCACGACACGCGGCTCGAGGTTCGGCGCCTTCCTGCTCGCGACGATCCTCACGTTCCTCTGGATCTGGCTGATCGGGTTCTTGCTCGACGACGTCGGTCGGATGCGGCCCGTGAATTACTCGGAGTACTACGAGGCCGGGGTCCCCACCGAGCTCGTCGAGCAGCTCGAGGAGGTCGACCGGGAGGTCCAGGCCCTCGAGCGGAAGATCGGCCGTCAGGGGCAGATTCAGCGCGACCTCCAGCGCGACATGGAGACCTCTGGCGAGGTCATGCGCCAGATGATGGATCTCCAGCGGCTCGCCCTCGAGAAGGGGAACGCACCGTCGGAGGGGGAGCGGGAGGCGCTGGGCACGGCCCAGGAGACGTTCCTCACCTCCCAGGTCCAGTACCGCGCGGCCAACCAGGAGATCCAGTCGGCGAACGCGACGCTGTTCGGCCTCCAGGATCGTCGGGCCGGACTGCAGTCCCGGTTGGCGGCGGCGGAGGCGCCGATCCGGAAGGCCTACGAGGCGAAGGTGCGGACCCGGCTGCTGGTCGAGGCCTGCGTCCGGCTGGGCATCCTGATCCCACTCTTCCTCGCCGCGGCGGCCATCGTCCGAAAGCGCTGGCGTCATCCGTGGCGTCCCATCTACATCTCCTTCCTGGTGGCGACGTTCTGGACCCTCGGCTACGAGATGTTCGAGCAGTTCCCCGCGGAGTACTTCAAGTACATCGCCATCGTCACCGCCATCGCGATCACCCTGGCGTTCCTGGCCTGGATCATCCGCAAGGCCACGTCGCCCAGCCCGTCGCTCGTGCTCGCGCGCAACCGCGCGGCCTACATGGAGGGCGTCTGCCCGGTCTGTGCGTTCAAGCTGAGCCGAACGCCGATCCAGGCGGGTGAGCCCTCGAAGGGGCGGGGCCGGGCGCCCCGGCAGCCCGCCGGTCCGCTCCCTCCCGAGGGGCGCTCGGACTTCAGCTGCCCCAGCTGCGGGACCGGGCTCTTCGAGACCTGCGGCGAGTGCGCGGGGCCGCGGCACTCGCTGCTGCCCTACTGCGAGGGGTGCGGAGCCGAATCGGCCCGGGCGCTCGCGGTCCCCTCGGCCGCTGGCGGGAGCTGAACGGCAGACCCGCCCCGCAAGAGGACGCCCCCGGCGAGGGGGTCGCCCGGCTCGATCAGGAGCTCATTGATGCCGGTGATGAAGGCCCGTCCAGTCACCTCGGGGACGATGGCCTCATGGGCTCCGGCGCGCGTCTCGCGGGCCACGCGGACCTTGAAGCGGGTCCCGATCAGGCTCTCGATGACCAGCTCCTCGCCCACGGCCATCCGGCCGCTGGCGTGCTCGATGGCCGCCCGGCCGCTCACGCCGGTGCCCGTGGGGGAGCGGTCCACCTCGCCGTCGGCGAAGATGCACACGTTCCGCAGGTGCGCGCCGTCGGTCCCAGGCTGGGTGAAGATCACCCCGTAGAGGAAGTTGAGGTCCGCGTCTCCTTCCGGGTGGGCGAACGGGTGCGATGCCATGACGGCCCGCTTGATGTCCATGCCCACCGCGATGAGCCGCTCCACCTGGGACGGCTCCACCTCAAGTCCGACCGAACCCGCCTCCACGTAGGCGTAGAACGCGCCGCCGTAGGCCAGGTCGTACGTCACCGAGCCCAGCCCCGTGACCTCGACCGTGCAGCCCCGCTCCAGGAGGAACGAGGGGACGTTCTCGAACGAGACGTCGGTGACGCCGCCGGCCGTCAGGGTGGGCCGCGCGGTGACCCGGCCAGCCGGGGAGTCGATGCGGAGGACGTCCTGACCGGGACGCAGCTGGAGGAGTCCGCAGTCGAGGCCGACCTTCACCAGGCCGATGATCCCGTGGCCGCACATGGTGCTGTAGCCCTCGTTGTGCAGGAAGAGGACCCCAACGTCCCCGTCGTCGGTCACGGGGCGCGTGAGCACGCAGCCGTACATGTCGGCGTGGCCGCGGGGCTCGAGCATGAGCGCCCGGCGCGCGGCGTCATGCCGGTCGCGCGCGTCCCTCCGCATCTCGAGGATCGTCCCGCCGTCGAGCCCCGGATAGCCACCGGTGATGACCCGGAGGGGCTCCCCCGCCGTGTGGGCGTCGATCACCCGGTAGCGCGTCCAGTGATCGGGCGGGCTCCAGTCGGTGGACTCCAGGGGCTCGGGCGCGGGCGGCGGCGCGGTCATCGGGTCCCGGGACGCGCCGGCTGCGTCCACGCCATCTCTCGGTCGCCCTCGAGGTAGGGCCGGGGGTGGAGCTGGCTCGAGGTCACCTGGGCCCGGACGTAGAGCTCGTCGCCGGCGAAGCGGTACTCCGCCTCGGGGCCTTCGACCACCATGAGCTCCTCGCCCACGGGGCCCGGGCCCCCGTCGAGCTGTCGGGTCCCGATGAAGCGGATCCGGAAGCTCGCGTCGCCGTCCTCCTTCACCCGCACGCGGTAGCCGGTCTCCGTGACCTCGAGGTCCTCCAGCGTGACCCCGCTCGAGGCGTAGAAGTCCCCGCGGTTCATCGCGGCGGTGACCGAGTTGCGGTCGAGCGCAGCGGCGCGGACCATCACCCAGCCCCGCCCGGTGGGGGAGGTCAGGTTACCGAAGTAGTGGTGGGCGTCGTCGGTGGCGACGCCGTAGAGGAGCGGGAACGGCTCCTCGGCGGTCAGCCGCCGGGTGAGCGCGCGGTCCCAGAGCTCCTCCATGGACGGGTGCTCGGAGTCCCCCTGGTTACGGGTCGAGCGGTGCCCGTTGTAGACCTCGAAGAAGCGATCCTCCTTCACCGCGGCCACCTCCTCCCAGGTGACGCCCCAGCCGAAGTTGGGGTGGTTGAGGTGCCCGAAGACGGGTCGTCCGGACGCTGCACCCGCCTCCTCGATGGAGCGCAGGGTGTCGCCCATGAGCTCGACGATGGAGGCTCTCTGGAGGGCGGGCAGGACCCCATCGGTGTTGACCGCGTTGATGTGCACCGGCCGCCCCTCGAAGCTCGAGGTGACCTCCTCGCCCGGCAGCAGGAGGAAGCCGTCGGCGCCCTCCGCGGGTTGGCGCTCCAGCTCCTCCTTGAGCTCGGTCAGCGTCCGCAGGCGCATCTCGCGGCCGCCGAGGTCGCCACGGAGCTCCACCTTGTCCGCCCCGAAGCGGGTGATGAGCGCGTCCACCTCCGAGGGCTTCAGGCGCCCGACCCCGTCCTCGGCCACGGGGAACCACCGCTCGTGGTCCTGGTAGATGTTGTGGTCGGAGAGCACGAGGAACTGGTACCCGTTGTCGGCGTACCAGGCGGCGACCTGCTCGGGGGCCGCGTCGCCGTCACTCCAGAGGGTGTGGGTGTGGGTGTTGCCCTTCAGCCAGCGCAGCGCCGCCTCGTCTGACGTCGCTCCTCCGCAAGCTGCGACCAGGAGGGAGGATAGAGCGAGGGCACCTTGGATTCGCATGGAGCGGCCGTGGAGAGGGACCTGGAGGCGCTCCCCGCCGGATGGGGAGGAGGGCTTCGGATGGGCGAGGTTGCACCGTACCCTCATGGCATGAAGATCCGCGTCCGAGGAAACCCCGATTTTGGCGAGGCCACCTGCGTGCTCGACCCCGGCGAGCGACTCATCTGTGAGGGGCGGGCCATGAGCCGCATGAGCGGCGACATGGAGCTGCGGGTGAAGACCCAGGGCGGCCTGCTGCGCTCCGCGGCGCGGGCGGCCTTCGGGCGCGAGTCGTTCTTCATGTCCGAGTACTCCAGTGACTCCGGCGGCTTCGTCACCGTCGTGCCGGGCACTCCGGGAGCGGTCATCCATCGTGAGATGAAGGGGGAGACCCTGATCCTGACGGCGGGTTCGTTCCTCGCCTCGAGCGCGTCGGTGGACCTGAAGACGAAGTTCGGGGGCATCAAGTCGTTCTTCGGCGGCGAGGGCGCCTTCCTGCTCTTCGCCAAGGGGCACGGCGATCTGCTCTTCAACGCCTTCGGGGGGATCGTCGAGCGGGACCTGGATGGTTCCCTGACGGTGGACAGCGGGCACCTGGTGGCCTGGGAGCCTTCCCTCGACTACCAGATCAAGTCCGTGGGCGGCCTCAAGCAGACCCTCTTCAGCGGTGAGGGGCTCGTGATGGAGCTCAAGGGCCGAGGCAAGGTCTGGCTCCAGACGCGCACCCTCAGCGAGACCGCCGGCTGGATCACCCCCTACCTGATGAGCTGATGGACATCTCGATCAAGGATACCGGCGCGTTCGCGTCGGCCAGCGTCGCCCTGGATCCCGGCGAGGGTTTCGTCTCGGAGGCCGGGTGCTTCTTCCACTCGACCCCCAACGTCGAGATCGACGTGACGACCCGGCGCAAGTCGAGCGGCAAGGGCGGGCTGATGGCCGGGCTGAAGTCCATGCTCGGGGGCGAGTCGTTCTTCCTCTCGACCTATCGGGCGAACGACGGGCAGGTGTCGCGGGTGCACCTGGCGCCGGGGCTCCCCGGGGACGTGCGGCGGATCGACCTCGACGGCACCAGTCGCTGGCTCTGCTTCGGGGGGAGCTACCTCGGCTCCGCCCCGAGCCTGGAGCTGGACACCCAGGGGCAGGGGCTGAAGGGGCTGTTCTCCGGGGAGAGCCTGTTCGCGATCGCCGTCACCGGAGAGGGGCCGCTGCTGGTCAGCGCCTACGGTGCCATCCACGAGGCCGCCATCGACGGCGAGCTCATCGTGGACACCGGGCACCTCGTGGCCTTCGAGGACACCTTGGACTTCGAGATCACCAAGGCCGGCGGCTCCTGGATCCGCTCCATGCTCGGCGGCGAGGGCCTGGTGATGCGGATCCGGGGCAAGGGGCGGCTGCTGGTGCAGTCCCACGACGCCGGCAGCCTCGGACGGAAGATCGGGAGGCTCTTGCCCCCCAGGCAGGGTTGACCATGCAGTACGAGATCACCAACAACCCGAGCTTCTCCTGCGTCGAGGTCTCCCTCCCCGCGGGCGAGTCCATCGTCTCCGAGGCGGGCGCCATGGCCTGGAAGGACGTGCACGTCCGGGCCGAGACCGCGAGCCGTGGGGGCATCCTCCAGGGCCTCAAGCGCAAGATGCTGGCCGGTGAGAGCTTCTTTCAGAACACCTGGACGGCCGAGGGGGCGCCGGGGTCCATCACCCTCGCGCCGGGCGCGTGCGGCGACATCCAGCACGCGGACCTCGACGGCGAGATCCTCCTGGAGAAGAGCGCCTTCCTGGCGGCGAGCGAGGGGGTGAGCGTCGACTCCTCCTTCAACGGCTTCAGGGGGTTCTTCAACGAGGGCTTCTTCGTCCTCAGGTGTTCCGGTCAGGGCTCGCTCTTCTTCAATTCCTACGGCGCCATGGAGTGCGTCGAGCTGAACGATGAGGAGTACCTGGTGGACAACGGCTACGCGGTGGCCTGGGACTCGACCCTCGAGTACAAGATCACCCGGTCGCAGAAGGTGCGGTCCTTCCTCTTCTCGGATCAGCTCCTGCTCCGCTTCTCGGGTCGAGGCCGGCTCTGGGTCCAGTCGAGGAGCCCCCGGGTGTTCGCGGGGTGGGTGCATCCCTTCCGCCCGGTGAAGAAGGACAACGACTGAGCCCTCCGGTCAGACCCCGGGCCACATGGCCCCGAACACGCCGGCGGTGACCAGTCCGTAGAGGATGCCGCCGGCCACGAAGCGGGCGGTCACCGCCCACCGGACGCCCCGCCAGATGGAGTCCTGGATGGGGGCGGTGGCGAAGCCGAGCAGCGCCACGGTGCCGGTGATCCGGAAGACCTCGTGGTAATCGGCGCCGCGGGAGAGGCACAGGGTCCCGATGTAACCCGCGAAGGTGGCCAGGAGCGCCGAGTACAGGAACCAGATCACGAGGGCCCCGCCCATCTTGATGGGGCCGTTCGGGAGCACCTGCATGAAGCCCACGGGTCCCTGGTTCTGCTTCGAGATGAACCCCTCTTCGGCCATCTCCTTCATGGAGCTCGCAAAGGGGAAGGCGTATCCGCCGCGCTGGAGCCCGGCCTCGCGCATGGCCTCGAGGACCCGTCCCTCGTCGGGGAGCGGCTTGTAGTCGGACTTGTGGAGGGGCGACGCCACGTGAATCAGTGAGCTGACGACGAACACTGCGGCGGCGGCGAGGAGGATCGGGAGCCAGAGCTCCGTGAGGGCGACTTCAGGCATGGGGCCAGCTTGCGGACCCCGGCACCCCCGATGCCAGGGAGAAGTTCGCCAGGGCCCTGCCCCGGGCCTCAGGCGTCCTCTCTGGCGTCCCCGAGCACCTGACGGGCCGCGAGCATGCCCGGGCCGCCGGAGACGCAGCCCCCCGGGTGCGTGCCGGAGCCGCACTGGTAGTAGCCTCGGATCGGGGTCCTGTACTGGTTCCAGCCGGGGGCCGGACGGTTCAGGAAGAGCTGGGAGTCGAAGAGCTCGCCCGCGAAGATGTTCCCCTCGGAGAGGCCGACGGTGCGCTGGATGTCGAGGGGGGTCACCACCTCGCGGTGGAGCACCAGCTCGCTGAAGCCCGGGAAGAACTCCTCGAGCGTCTCCTGCACGGTGTCCCCAAGGGCGTCACGCTGGTCGTCCCAGGTCCCCTCGGCGAGGGAGAAGGGCGTGTACATGACGAAGCACGACATCACGTGCTTGCCCGGCGGGGACATCTCGGGGTCCACCGTGGACTGGATGCAGCAGTCGATGAACGGCCGTCGACTGAAGCGACCCTCCTGGGCCTCGGTGAAGGCCTGGTGGAGGTAGTCGATGGAGGGGCCCAGGTTGGTGAAGCCGCGGAAGAGGTCCGGCTTGTCCTCGAGGCCCGGGAAGGTCGGCAGGTCGGAGAGGGCGAAGTTCACCTTCGAGGCGCTCCCCTGGTACTTGTAGCCCTCGAGGTGCTCGATGA
>CAZEFP010000168.1:6879-7124 GCA_964511565.1 uncultured Planctomycetaceae bacterium | reverse complement strand
CCCGCGGCCAGCCAGTGCTCGTGATGCGGGACACCCCCGAGCGGCCCGAGGCCGTCGACGCCGGGACCGTCCGCCTGGTGGGGACCGATACGCGGGTGATCGTCGAGGCGGCGCGCACCCTGCTTGAGGACGAGGACGAGTACCGGGCCATGAGCTTTGCCCACAACCCGTACGGGGACGGCGCCGCGAGCCAGCGGATCGCGGACGCGCTGTCAGAGGCCTGGGCCGCCCGCAACGCAGCTCAG
>CAZEFP010000168.1:0-6869 GCA_964511565.1 uncultured Planctomycetaceae bacterium | reverse complement strand
CAGGGCGCGTTGTGAGACGCGAGGCGGTCTCCTGACGAGAGCCCGCCTCGGATCCTTTGACCCCCCCGGCCCCGCCGGGGGACAATTCGGTCATGCAACCGCAACAGGTCTCCGTCATCGGCTTGGGCTACATCGGCCTCCCCACCGCCGCCGTGATCGCCTCGCGAGGGATCAAGGTCTGCGGCGTCGACGTCTCGAGCCGGACGGTCGACACCATCAACCAGGGGAACGTCCACATCGTGGAGCCCGACCTGGACATCGTCGTCCGCGGCGCGGTCCTGACCGAGACCCTCCGGGCAAGCCTCACCCCCGAGCCCTCTGACGTCTTCATCGTCGCGGTGCCGACCCCGTTCACCGGCGACCACCAGCCCGACCTCTCATTCATCGAGAGCGCCGCCCGCGCGATCGCCCCGGTGCTCGCGGAGGGAAACCTGATCATCCTGGAGTCGACCTCACCGGTCGGCGCGACCGAGAAGCTCTGCCAGTGGATTGCGGAGGCTCGCCCCGACCTCCGGCTACCCCACCAGCACCGCGACGACGCTCAGCTCTTCGTGGCCCACTGCCCGGAGCGGGTCCTCCCCGGCCAGATCCTCCAGGAGCTCGTCGCCAATGACCGCGTCATCGGCGGCATCACGCCTCGCTGCGCCGAGCGGGCCCGCGATCTGTACCGGATCTTCGTCAAGGGTGAGTGCATCCTCACCACCGCCAGGACGGCGGAGATGGCGAAGCTGACCGAGAATGCCTTCCGGGACGTGAACATCGCCTTCGCCAACGAGCTCTCGTTGATCTGCGACGACAACCACATCGACGTGTGGGAGCTGATCAAGCTCGCGAACCTCCACCCGCGGGTCAACATCCTCAACCCCGGCCCCGGGGTCGGCGGCCACTGCATCGCGGTGGACCCCTGGTTCATCGTCAGCTCGAACCCGGAGAAGGCGCGCCTGATCCGAACCGCGCGAACGGTCAACGACAGCAAGCCAGGGTTCGTGGTGGCGAAAGTCATCGAGGCGGCGGAGCAGTTCAAGCAGCCGGTCATCGCCTGCCTGGGCCTCGCCTTCAAGGCCAACATCGACGACCTGCGCGAGAGTCCCGCCCTGGAGATCTGCCAGGAGCTGAGCCGGCGCGGTGCGGGAGAGGTCCTCGCCGTCGAGCCGAACATCTCGGCTCTCCCCGAGTCCCTGAGCGCGAGCGAGTTCGAGCTGACGGGCCTGGAGGCCGCTCTCGAGCGGGCGAACGTGGTGGTGGTCCTCGTGGACCACGATGAGTTCCGGTCGCTGGAGCGCACCCGGATGAACACCAAGGTCGTCGTGGACACCCGGGGCATCATTTGATGCGCCCCTGATCACAAACGCGCGGCGGGCAGCTCCATGGGGAGCTGCCCGCCGCTTCGTTGTGGATGGCGCCCGCGGTGCGGGCCACCTCTCAGAGGGTGCGACGGCTGATCAGCTCGCCGTTGGTGCCGTCGTAGATCGCCTCTTCGCCGGGGCAGTGGAGGTCGATGTGGACGCTGCCCTGGTTGGAGGTGTTGGAGTTCAGGCGCAGCTTGATGCGGACGCCGTCCGCGACGTTGTCACGCAGGACGATGCGCTGGGTCTTCGTACCTCCCAGATCATTGCCCGAGTAATCCCGGTCGATCTGCACCCAGGGGTGATCGTGATCGCCCCGGGCGATGAAGCAGCACTCCTCGATGACGAGCTCCTCCACGGAGCGGATGCAAGCGATCTGACGGTCACCCTCGGTGAAGTCGAAGAGCGAGTTACGGATCGTCACGTTGGACATCATCTGCCCGATGGAAGGAACCAGCGGGTCCGTCCCCTGGCCACGGCAGATCACGAGCGCACCCGAGCTGCGGTGCCCATCGGCGCGCTGCGTCGGCCAGTTGCAGACGAAGGAGCTGTCCTCGATCAGGATCGAACCGGGCTGGCGCGACGTCCCAGGGCTGAAGTACGTCAGGTTGAAGCTCGGGCGGGTACCGCCGTAGGCGCAGTCGATGAAGTGACAGTCCCTGACGACGTGCGTCGGAGGCTCCGCGTAGGGCATGTTGTCCGGGTCGTACTGCTGATAGGCGTTGTCACGGTGTGCGAACTGCGCGCCCTGGCTCCCGACCCGAAGGAAGGTGCAGTGTTCGAGGGTCGTGTCCGCGGCGTTCGAGACGTAGAGGCCGTGCTCCTGCGGGATCTCGGTGAAGTCGCAGTTCAGGAAGAAACGATCGGGAGCGTTGAACTCGCGGGTGCCCCACTTCAGCTGGGGCGCGCCCGTCACGGGGTCGGGGCGCACGCTCACGTTCTCCCAGGTGAGGGAGCGCTGGAGCAGCTGCAGCGGGTTCGGGCCGCGGTGCAGGTTCGCCCCCCACTGGAGGAACCCCTGGGGCACGACGCAGAGGATGTCCTCGATGCAGTGGTCACCACCCGGCCAGTGAAGGATGTCCCCGACGCGGCTCTCGAGGGTGCGCGGCTCACGGTTCATGCGCAGGGCGCGGATCCGCAGACCCTTGTTCTGGTCGACGGTGTTCTCCAGGTAGTTCTTGGCCACGAAGGGCCCCTGTGAGGCGCTCGTCTCGGGACCGGTCGAGGTGCCCTCGAGGCCGAGGGCAATGTCGAAACGGCTCAGCCCACGGCGAAGGGCCGCCTCGCTGTAGCGGTCCAGCGCGTCGTTGATCTCCACGCGCGTGCGCCCCTTGGTGGCACCCGCGGTGTCATCGGCGCCGCTGAAGCGGGTCCGGACCTTGTCCGCGACCACGGCGTCAGCGAGAGGGCTGAACGTCAGCCCCGGCTGGCGCACGGGCAGGGTCTTGGGCACGGCCTCGCCGCGGGCCTCGCCCTCACCCTTGCTGTTGCTCTTCGGGGTCGCCTCCGAGGGGGCGTCCGCGGGCGCGTCGAGGCCGCTGTCCTCGGCGAACGAGGGCGCCGCGTCCTCCTGGGCCGTGGGCGCCTGGGGCTCGGTCGCCTCCGCAGCCGCCGTCTCCGGCTCCGCCGGCTTCTCCGGCGCGACGCGCGCCGAGGGAGCCCGCTGGATCGAGAGCGCGTTGGTGGCCCCCTGCTTGTAGAGGTGCACCCGGTCGATCATGAAGCCCTCGCTTCGACCGGAGAACTCGATCTTGTGGACGCCAGGCTCCATCTCCAGGACCACGGGACCGACCTTGCCGTCGGCCGTGCGGTGACGGGTGTCCCAGGTCCACTCTCCACGGAAGGAGGAGAACACCTTGGTCCACTCACCGCCGTCGATGCGGACCCACACGTCGTTCGCGTCGGTGACATCGGGGTGGTCGTGGCGGTTACGGAGACGGAGCTCGTAGGCGCCGCCGTTCTGGATGCTGGTCTCGAAGCCAACGAGGCCCTCACCGGGCTTCTTGGACATGTCCGGGCCGGTCCAGGACACGTATCCCTTCCCTGCGAAGCCCTCAACGGTGCTGGATCCGCTCCAGCCGTCCGCGTCCGCGAGGCTCTCCATCTCGACGACGACGAGGTCGTCGCTGGGTAGGTAGGCGCCGCTCTGCGCGAAGGCAGCGCCCATGGTGGTCATCGCCCCGAGGGCCGCCGAGCCCGCGAAGCGCGTGAAGTGTTGCTGGGTCGAGTTGATCATCTGTTTTCCCTCTTGGTGAATCCCCGACACGTCGTGCCGGAGGTGCGTTCGGACCGGGCGCTGGCCCAGGCCGCGCGCACTGACCCTCGATCGACTCCCCCAGAGCTGGATCTTTGCGACTTTCTTCGTTTTGGCCGTTCGGTGTACCAGGGGAAGACCCGGCGGGCACGGTGGGCCAACGGAGGCCTGACGGTCCCTTTTTGCGGCATGGTCGGGAGGTGTCCTCACTCCTCCAGGCCTCCCGATGGTCGAAGAGAGACCTCAGGAAGGGCGCTGGGTAAGGTCTCCGGCGGCCGAAGTACGCAACGGGCGAGCCGCGCTCGACCGCGCCTCGGGCTGTGCTCCCCAGCACGGCCCGCCCCCCCTGAGCGGCGACCGAAAGGCCTCCCCCTCTCCCATGCCGAGTCAGAGCACCTCCAGCCCCGGTTCCCAAGGGCAGAGGACCGACTCGATCGGCGGCCTCCTCCGCCACACCTCGATCTACGCGATCACGCCCATCTTCCAGCGGCTCCTGGGGCTCGTGCTGGTGGGCGTGTACACGTCAGTGCTCCCCACTGGCGAGTACGGGCTCCTCGCCCTGACCGACCTCTTCCTCGCCCTCTTCCCGCTGCTGATCGGGACGAGCCTCCTGGGGGGGCTCTCCCGCCACTACTTCGTCCACGACGATCCGAAGGATCGATCCAGCGTCATCTCCGGGACGGCCATCGCGCTGATCGTCACCTCGACCCTGGGGACCATCGTCGTGCTCGCCTTCAGGGAGCCCATCGCTGGATTCCTGTTCGCAGTGAAGGGGCAGGCTCCGAACGAGGCGCTGGTGGACTACGTGTCGATCTGCGCGCTCATCCTCCCGTTCTCGCTGATCTCACGGACCGGCGTCGAGGCTCTCCAGGCCCAGAAGCGGTCCAAGACCGTGGTGATGATCTCCCTGGCCAAGATGCTGGTGGAGACCGTCCTCAAGCTCTACTTCCTCTTCGGGCCGGAGATGGGTGTGCTCGGGTTCCTCTACGCGATCCTGATCGGGGAGATCCTGAGCGGCGCCTTCTTCGCGGTCTACATCGCCCGCGCCCACGGCATGAAGCTGGTGGGTCGGACGTTCAAGCCACTCCTGCTCTACACGATACCCCTCGTCCCCGTCGGGCTCTTTCAGCTCTGCCTCCACCAGGCAGACAAGCTGCTCCTTCAGCGCCTCGGCCCCACCGACGTGATCGGGGTCGGCGCCGACGGCGCGCCGCTGACGGTCGCTCGGGAATGGCTGGGCGTCTACAACCTGGGCTACCAGATCCCCTTCCTCTTCCACGCCGCGGTCATGGGGTCCTTCATGCGGATCTGGTCCCCCAACATCTTCGCCCTGAAGAACGACGCGGCGAGCAAGGAGGACGTCCGGCGCATCGGGACGCTCGTGGCCCTCTCCATCGGCGGCCTCTACGCCCAGGTCGCCCTCTTCGGTCGGGAGGCGATCCAGCTCATCGGCCGGCAGGACGCCTACCAGGCCGCCAACGAGGTGGTCCCGTGGGTCGCCATGGGCTATGTGGCCTTCGCGCTCTACGGCCTCAGCCAGGCCGCGCTCATGAGCGTCTTCGCCGTGCGCTCACTGGCTGTCCTCAACGCCGTCGCTCTGGCCGTGAACCTGGCCCTGAACTACCTCTGGATCCCGGAGTACGGATACGTGGGCGCGGCCGCCGCGACCACCGCCTCCTTCGCGGTCCTGGCGCTGAGCTCCGCCGCGATGTCGGCCGTCCGGGGGATCCCGCCGTTCTCCGTCGCCTCGGTGCTGGTCGGGGCACTCCTCGTTGCTGGCGCCTCCGTGGCGGGGGCCTCCGTGGATCAGGCCACCGAGCCCTGGGCGCTCGGCGGCCTCGCCGCCAAGGCCGGTATCTCGGTGACCCTGGTCATCCTGCTGCTCGCCGCGCTGCCCTCCGGGGAGCGGCGAGAGCTCTTCGCGCGGGTCCGGGCCGTCCGCTAGCGCGCGAGCCAGATGTCGCCGACGCCGCTCGGTTCGTAGTGGGCGTCGATGAAGGCCTGCACGCCGGGGCCCAGGCCGGAGACCCCGGCGTCCCGGATCACCGCGGCGGGCGGGTCCGACTCCAGGACGCGGAGGACGTCGCCATCCTTCGCCTCCTCGTCCAGGGAGCGCAGCATCCCACGGTGGAGGAAGAAGTAGCGATACGCGTGCGGCTGAAAGACCGCGCAGCCGGTCCAGCCCGTCAGGACCCTATCGTCGGGGCTCAACTCGTCGTGGACGAAGGTGAACTGGGCCCGGAACTCATCGATGGGCCGCTCCTCTGCCATGCGTCCAAGCTCGACGAGGGGGAAGGCGCAGAGCACGGCGGCGCCGACCGCGCTTCGCGCCAGCTCTCCTGCCGACCGGGCCACGGCCACCAGCAAGCAGAAGGCACCCACCCCGACGAGGACCGTGCCGGGCATCTCGCCCGGGCGCAGCAGGTCCATGGCCCCGTACGCAGCGATGGCTCCGAGGGCAGCGAGGGACGCCGCGAGCCCCGACCCCAGGCGCAGGAGGCCGAGGCCCAGTAGGCCCGCGGCGGCCGCGACGCCGAGGGGCTCGAGGAGGTCCCGTCGGCTGATGGGGAGGAGGACGGAGGCCACACCGACCGCTGCGATGACCGCGGCGGCGCGGACCAGCAGTGCCCGACCCGAGGCGGCTCCCAGGCTCGCGAGTGCCGTCGCCGCGGCGCAGGCCAAGAGCGGCCAGAGCGGCATCAAGAACTGCGGCCAGGGCACCGGGATCGTGAACCAACCGGCGAGGATCGAGGCGCTCGCGAGCACCGCGACCGCCGCCGCCGGTGCACGGTCATCGTCGGCGCGGGCCACGGCAGCGAGCTCCACCATCCCGAGGAGCCCCACGCCGATGAGGAGCGGGTTGCCGAGCAGGAACGCGCCGAGGTACTCCCGTGGGTCGAGCTCACGGGGCCAGCCCATCGGCCCGACGATCACCTCGTCCACGAAGGCCGCCAGCTGGTCCTGGTGGGCCAGCGAGAGCAGCATCAGCACCAGCGGAAGCGCGCTCCACGCGACCAGCGTCACCAGGTCGGGCAAGCCCCTGCGGACACCGCCCAGCCCCCCTGACCGGAACTGACGGTAGAGGACCGCCAACCCGAGCCCGATGGCTCCGAAGGCGAGCTTGAAGGTGAAGAGCAGCGCGAACCCGAGGGCCGTTCCGGCGCCGGCGAAGCTCCTCCGCGGGCCACCGCGCAGGCCGTCCACCGTCAGCAACACGGCGAGGGTCCAGAGCGCGGCGGCGGGGACGTCAGGCCGGATCTCCAGGGACT
>CAZEFP010000167.1:0-7154 GCA_964511565.1 uncultured Planctomycetaceae bacterium | reverse complement strand
CGTTCCTCTGTGTCATCACCCCCAACGCGCCGCACACGCCCCTGCACGACGTGCCCGAGCCCCTGCGGCTCAAGTACGCCGCGATGGACCTGAGCCCCGGCGCGTTCGCCGACGAACCCGGACGGAAGGCGACGTTCAAGGACGAGGACAAGCTCGCTCGCCTGTACGCGATGGTCGAGAACATCGACGCGAACATGGGAGGGCTCTGCCGCTTCCTCGAGGACGAGGGGCTTGCGGCGAACACCCTGCTGCTCTTCCTCTGTGATAACGGGCCCCAGGGCCGCCGGTACAACGCCGGGCTCCGGAACGCGAAGGGGAGCGTCTACGAGGGCGGCGTCCGCAGCCCGCTGATCGCCCGCTGGCCAGGCGTCCTGGAGCCCGGGGTCCGCGACGAGGGCTACGCGGCTCACGTGGACCTCTTCCCCACCGTGCTCGAGGCCTGCGGCGCCGAGGCCCACGCCCCCGAGGACCTCGACGGGCGCTCGGCCCTCCCGCTCCTGCGGGGCGATCACGGCGCCGCCGCGGCCGCGGCGGCCCGCCCCCTCGTCATCCAGTGGCACCGCGGGGACGCTCCGGTCTTCGGGCACCACGCCTTCGTGCGCCTCGGCGACCACAAGCTCGTCCAGGCCACCCGGCCCTGGTCCGAGCTACAGAGCCCTCCCGAGTGGGCCCCCGAGCTGTATCGGCTCCCGGCGGATCCTTACGAGGAGTCGGATCTGGCGGCGCAGCAGCCCAAGGTCGTGGAGGAGCTCAGCGCCGTGTACGCCCGATGGTTCGAGGACGTGGTCGGGCCTGGGGCGCGGACGGCCTCCCACGAGCGGAGGGTCGAGGCTTTCCTGCCGCCGCCGACCCTCCTCGGGGAGACCCCCGTCACCCTCACCATCCAGGACTGGCGCCCCGTTGCCGCGGAGGACAAGGGCTGGGGGAAGAACGGCCGGTGGACGGTCCAGTTCTCGCAGGCCGGCCCGCTCCCGGCCACCCTGACCGCTCCCCGCGGGAGGAAGATCGTGAGCGCGAACTTCCTCTTCGAGCAGGCCGCGACCAACGGCTTCGAGACCAGGCGCTGGGATGCCAAGGGGGCCCCAGAGCGGCGGTTGAGCGGGGCCCTCGAGGGCTTGCCCCTCCACACGCCGCTCCACATGACCGTGACCCTGGAGCTCGAGGACGGCTCGAGGCGCGGCCCGCACCAGGTCGAGGTGGGCCCGCCTCCGCCTGGATCCAGCCGCTGAGAAACCGAGGGATCTTCCTAGTGGGTGGCTGGGGCGAATCTGTGTCCAATCTGGACTGACACGACGTCAGCGGCCCCCCGGTTCCACCGGCGGGGCCCACCGCCTCTTCCGAAGAAGGACACATCCCATGTTCCACTCCGCCGCACTGCTCCTCGCAGCAGCCCTCCCGGTCTCCCAGGAGTCCCTCCCCTTTCCGCCGACCCCGAGCGCGTCCACTCCAGGGCTGACGATCAAGGACTCGGTCCACAAGAAGCGCGTCGCCGAGCGACGCCTGCCCGAGGATGCACCCAACATCCTGATCATCCTGATCGACGACGTCGGACCTGGCACCGCGTCCACCTACGGCGGCGAGATCAACACGCCGACCCTCGACCGCATCGCGAAGCTGGGCGTCTCCTACAACCGGTTCCACTCCACAGCGATGTGCTCCCCCACGCGCGCCTCGCTGCTGACGGGCCGCAACCACACGCGGGTGGGCAACGGCCAGATCTGCGAGCTCGCCAACGACTGGGACGGGTTCAGCGGTGCGATCCCGAAGAGCTCCGCCACCATGGCAGAGATCCTGAAGGACTACGGCTACAACACCGGGGCCTGGGGCAAGTGGCACAACACCCCCGCCGAGGAGACCACGTCGAAGGGCCCCTTCGACCGCTGGCCCGCCGGCTACGGATTCGAGCACTTCTACGGGTTCCTCGCCGGCGAGGCCTCCCAGTACGAGCCCAACATGGTGCGCAACACCACGGTGGTGAACCCCGAGGAGCTCCACCGCGAGGGCTACCACGTCACCGAGGACATCGCGGACGACGCCATCCACTGGCTCCGCGAGCAACAGGCGTTCGCCCCGGACAAGCCGTTCTTCATGTACTGGGCCACGGGCTGCGCCCACGGCCCGCACCACATCATGAAGGAGTGGGCGGACCGCTATGCAGGTAAGTTCGACGACGGCTGGGACGAGTACCGCAAGCGCACCTTCGCTCGCGCCAAGCGCATGGGTTGGATCCCCCAGAGCGCCCAGCTGACGCCGCGACCCGACAGCCTCGCCTCCTGGGACTCCATCCCCGACTCCGAGAAGCCGTTCCAGGCCCGCCTGATGGAGGTCTTCGCCGGGTTCGTCGAGCACGCCGACCATGAGGCCGGGCGCATCATCGACGAGATCGAGGCCCAGGGTCGCCTGGACAACACCCTCGTCTTCTACATCTGGGGAGACAACGGGTCCTCGGCCGAGGGCCAGAACGGAACGATCAGCGAGCTCCTCGCCCAGAACTCGATCCCCACGACCATCGACCAGCACATCAAGGCCCTGGAGGAGCTCGGCGGCCTCGACGTCCTCGGGTCCCCCAAGACGGACAACATGTACCACGCTGGCTGGGCCTGGGCCGGCAGCACGCCCTACCGCTCCACGAAGCTCGTGAGCGCCCACTTCGGCGGCACCCGTCAGCCCCTGGCGGTCTCGTGGCCCAAGGGCATCAAGGCCGAGGCCACGCCCCGGCCCCAGTTCCACCACGTGGCCGACATCGCCCCGACCGTCTACGAGATCCTGGACATCCAGCAGCCCCGCACCGTCAACGGGGTCCCCCAGGACCCCATCGACGGCATCAGCATGAAGTATTCGCTGAACGACGCGGCCGCGCCGGGCGAGCGCACCACCCAGTTCTTCGACATCATGGGCAGCCGGGGCATCTACCACGACGGGTGGTTCGCCGGGACCTTCGGGCCGCGCACGCCGTGGGTCCCGGGCATCCCCGAGGGCATCGCGACCTGGTCGCCGGAGAACGACGTCTGGGAGCTCTACAACATCGAAGAGGACTGGAGCCAGGCGAACGACCTCGCGAGCACCATGCCCGAGAAGGTGGAGACGATGAAGCAGATGTTCCTGGTGGAGTCGGTCAAGAACAAGAACCTCCCCATCGGCGGCGGGCTCTGGTCGGTGCTCTACCACCCCGAGGACGCCCCGGCGACGCCGTATCGGGAGTGGACCTTCCGCGGGAACATCGACCGGATGCCCGAGTTCGCCGCGCCGAAGCTCGGCAAGTTCGACAACGACGTGCGCATCGAGGCGGACATCCCCGAGAACGCGCAGGGCGTGCTCTACGCGCTCGGGTCCTTCTCCGGCGGCATGAGCGTCTACATGAAGGACGGCAAGATCAACTACGAGTACAACCTGTTCGAGATCGAGCGGACTCGCTTCACGAGCGACGCGAAGATCCCGGCGGGGCCTGCGGTCATCGAGGTCTCCTCGCGCCTCGTGGCCGCCAAGCCCGCGTCCCCGATGGACATCACCATCACGGTCAACGGCAAGCGCGTCGCCGGCGGACAGGTGCCCATGACGGCGCCCCTCACGTTCACGGCGAACGACTGCCTGGACCTGGGTAGCGACCTCGGCTCACCGGTCTCCCTCGCCTACTTCGACCAGGCCCCCTTCCCGTTCAACGGGACGCTGAAGGTGACGACGATCAAGTACCCCGACTGATCGCCCATCACCGCCCCGCCGAGGGCGCCACGACGGGAGCCCCGGGCCGCGCGAAGCGACCCGGGGCTCCCGACGTTCCCGGTGGGCGAGGTGCGCTCAGGGCTTCGCGTAGCCGATCACGCCCTGGGCCACGCGGGCTCCGGCGTTACCGGTGGGCTGGCCGCCGTCATCGGGGCCCACGTGAATGATGATGCTGCGGCCGACGATGGGGTTGTGCGCGCCGTCGATGGTGACGTTGTCCAGGGCGATCGTGTAGCTCGCGTTCCCCGCGGCGTCCGCCGTGAGGTTGCCCAGGTCGCCCGCGTGGCGCATGCCAGAGGTCGGCAGCGCGTGGTCGTGACCCTCGGGGTTGTAGTGCCCGCCGCACGCCTTGCCGTTGTCGAGCCGGATGTCCCCGAACTCGTGGATGTGAATGGCGTGGTCGCCGGGCGTGAGCCCGGAGATGGTGGCCGTGCAGACCACGCCTCCGTCTCCCGGAGCAAAGGTCACCGTCCCGCGGGCCGTGTTCCCCGCCGTCGGCGTCATCACGGCGACGAGCGAGCCGCCCGTGGTCCCGTGCTCGCCGTGCCCGTCACCGTGGTGGGACATGCCGGCGCAGGAGGTCACGGCGGGGAGCAGCAGGGTGGCTGCGAGGAGCGGAGAGAGGAGCAGCTGGCGCATCGCTTTCGGCCCTTGGAGGGGCGCAGTGTGGGGATCGGACTGAGAATCCGGAGTGTAAGCGCCGCGGGGCGGACGACAAGGGGAACGGAGGCGGGCGAACCGCGGAAGGCTGCGAGGCTCCGTGGGCCGGAGCCCTCCAATCGCTACCATCCAGCAAGATCCCGGGCGGCCGTCCGACCCAGCTCCACCCCGATGACCCGCGCCCTCCTCCTGTCCCTCGCGCTCTGCGCCACCGTCGGCTGCGGCGGGGACCCCGAGGCGCCCGGCACGAGGGCCCCCCGCGGGCTGATGGACCGCCCCGTCGCCGACGTGACGCTCCCGGACCCGAGCGCCGACCCGGTGCTCTCCGCGCTGGGGGCCTCCGGCGAGGTGTGGTTCCTGGACAAGGTCTTCCAGCCCTGGAACGTCTTCCCCACCACCCCGCCGGAGGAGACCCCGCAGCGATGGCGCGGCGTCCCCACGATGCCTGTCGCGGGCCTCGGCTTTCTGGCGCCCATGGAGGACCTCACCGGGCCCGGCGCCCGCCACCAGGGCCTCGAGTTGGAGGCCCCGATGGAGCCCGGCTCGGTCGCCCCCGGCGAGGTCCTCGTGGACTCCACGGGGGTCCACCTCTCGACCCCCTCACGCCAGTCCAAGCCACCGGCCTTCCGTCCGTGCTATCCGACGAGCGCCTCCGCCCTCCGCGAGCGGCTCGGCGTCCTCCCCACCCGCCCCGGCGAACGCCTCCCGGCCCGTCACGAGACCTTCGACGGCGAGGCGCGCCGCGCTGTCCGGACCATGGCGGGGAGCGCGCTCTCGTGGGAGCTCGTGCCCGGCGATGCCGGACGGTCCCTCGAGTTCGCCTTCGCCCGTGACCGCTGGAGTCTCCAGCCCGTGGCGGAGCCGGAGGGCACCCCGATGCTCGAGGTGAACGAGCAATCCGACGCCGCCCTGCACTTCGCGATCTCCTGGAGCGCCGAGGGACGCCCCAGGCAGACCCTCTGGGAAGCGACGCTCACCGCCGATCAGGCGGACGCCGTTCACGAGGCGCGGATCCCCGGACTCCCGGACCACGCGGAGGGAGCCAGGCTCACCTTCGAGGTCCGCGCCACCGAGACCGGAGCGTCCGGCGCGGGGCGGGCGTACTGGCTCGACCCAGCCCTCGCCGGGAGGCCGGCGCAGCGCCCCCGACCGAACGTGCTCCTCGTCGTCCTCGACACCCTGCGTGCCGACCGGCTCGGCTGCTACGGCTACGAGCGGCCGACCTCGCCCCGCATCGACGCCATCTCACGGGACGGTGTGCTCTTCGAGCGGGCCTGGAGCGCCGCCCCCTGGACCCTGCCCTCCCACGCGTCCCTGTTCTCCTCGCTTCACGCCGTCGAGCACGGCGTCTTCGACGCGTCGGTCCGCCTCCCCGAGGAGGCCGAGACCATCGCCGAGGTCCTGTTCAACGCGGGCTATGACACCGCGGCCTTCACCGAGGCCGGCTACGTCCGCCCGGAGCTGGGGCTCGCCCAGGGGTTCCAGAGGTTCCGCTGCGCCCTCGCCGAGGTGAACGAGACCTTCGACGGCGCCGCCGATTGGATCGAGGGGCAGGAGCGGCCCTTCTTCGCCTTCGTGCACACCTACAAGGTCCACACGCCCTACGACCCGGAGGGCCCGGCGCGGGAGCTCCTGGTCCGCCCCTACGACGGCCCGCTCCCGGAGAACGCGCGGGTCGACGACGTGCCCGCCGCCCACAAGGCCCACGACTACACGGCAGAGGACGCCCGCTACCTCAGCGACCTCTACGACGCGGAGATCCGCGAGCTCGACGACGCCTTCGGCGACTTCATGGATCGCCTCCGAAGGGCCGGCGCCCTCGAGAACACGCTCGTCGTCATCACCGCCGACCACGGTGAGGAGTTCGCCGAGCACGGCCAGTTCAACCACAGCAACAGCCTGTACGAGGAGCAGCTCAGGGTGCCGCTGATCCTCCTCCCGCCGGGCCCCGGTACCTTCGCCTCACTCAGCGGCGACGTGCCCGCCATGGCCGTGGACATCGCGCCCACGATCGCCCAGGTCGCCGACGCGCCGGTCCCGCCGGGGTGGTCCGGACGATCCCTCCTGGAGCCGCGCGGAGGCGGCGATGAAGACCCCAGTCGCTGGGTGCTCTATCGGCCGTCCGGGTCTCAGGAGATGACCTACGCGCTGGAGCGCCGCGGCGTGAAGCTCATGTGGTACCCCGAGGACCTCCGGCCCGAGGACACCAACCCGAGCATGACCATCTTCCGCCTGGAGTCGGACCCCGGCGAGCAGGCCGGGGTCTCGGGCCTCGAGTGGACCGTTGAAGGAACCTCGGAGACGCTGCGGGCCCTGAGGCAGGCCCACCCCCGCCGCTGGCAAGGGAGCGGCGCGAGCTCGTCCCCCGAGCTCCGCGCCCAGCTCGCCGAGCTCGGCTACGCCACGGGCGAGGACTGAGACCAAGCGCCAAGCGAGCTCCTGCTCATGCCGCAGGGGCGTCGATCACGATTGGTCGCGATCGACCTCCCCGCCGTTGCCTGGCTGAGGCGCCTCGCCCTCCTCCAGCAATGAGCGCTTGGAGATGAGGCTGCCCGTGACCGCGCTGTAGATACGCTCCTCGCCGGGGCAGTTCAGGGGGATCTCGACGAAGGATCGGTCGCCATCTTCGGATCGGAGCTGGACCCGCATGGTCACACCCCGCGAGCGATTGTTCCGCAGGACGATGCGCTCGGACTTGGTCCCGTTGAGGTCCTTCCCCGAGTTGTCGCGGTCGATGAGCACGTGGGGCCGGGAGTGCTGGCGCGCGATGAAGG
>CAZEFP010000166.1:0-7155 GCA_964511565.1 uncultured Planctomycetaceae bacterium | reverse complement strand
ACCACAGCTTGAGGTGCGCGTGCGCTTCGAGCAGCTCCGGGAGGGACGCCACGACGGCCTCGAAGGGCAGGAGGCGCAAGCGCTCACGGAGTCGGAAGGCAGGCACGACGCGCAGCCGGAGGCGCGTCACCACCCCGAGCGCACCGAGGTGCACCCGGGCATCCCGGAAGGCCTCCGGATCCTGCGTGGCGGAGAGCTCCCGAAGCGAGCCCCGCCCGTCCACGATGCGGTCGATGCGCTCCACGATGGCCGCGGTATCGGGTGAGGCCGACATCAGCGCGCCCAGGGCGGGCGCGACCTCCGCCCGATCCGAAGCCCACTTCTTCAGGCGCAGGTTGGCCTCCAGGAAGTCCCGCAGGGCGGCGATCCGCTCCTCGCTGAGGCGGCCCGCAGGGGCCTCGGGAAGCGGGTCACTCACGCCGGCCATGGGCGGCCCGTCCTCATCCGAGACGCGCTCCCCCATCTCGGCGCAGCGCACGAGCGCCGCCCGGGCGTCGTCATCCCCCCGCGGCCCCAGGGCCTGCACGTGTCGGCGGCCCAGGGAGCTGACCGCATGATCAGCCACCAGGGAGAGGACCTCGTCGAGCTCGAGCACGCGCTCGGCGAAGCGTGATCCGGGGCTGGGGGTGTCGACGGTCATCGTGTGGGAGGGGTCGGCGCACCGACGGGCCGACATGGTAGCGGCGACGGGGACCACGGGACGTCCGGTGCCCTGTTCCCCGCGTCCGCGAGAGGCCCCAGGCGGGGCGCTGCTTCCCGGGCTCAGGGACCGGCGGGCGCCCCGCTCCGCTGAGGGGGGCTGCTCCCCCCTCTCACCTCGCCCTTCCCTCTCGCCTCCACACCTACGGCGCCGCCCCGAGGTCTCTCACCGTCGGGAACGGATACACTCCGCGGCCCTCACCCCACGCCGAAGCCCGGAGCCGCAAGACCATGACTGACTCGCACCACCTTCCGAAGGACGCCAAGTTCGAGACCCGTGCGGTCCACGCCGGGCAGTCCCCCGACCCGACCAACGGCGCCGTGATGACGCCGGTCTACCTGACCAGCACCTACGCCCAGGAGGCCCCGGCGGTCCCGAGGCACGGCTACGAGTACTCGCGGACCACGAACCCAACGCGGACCGCGCTGGAGGCCAACCTGGCCTCCCTCGAGGGTGGTGACTGGGGGCTCTGCTTCGCGTCCGGCTTGGCATCCACGAACGCCCTGATGGACCGGATGAACCCCGGCGATCACGTGGTGGCGGGCAACGACCTCTACGGTGGCACCTACCGGATCTTCACCAAGGTCTTCGAGCGCTACGGCATTGAGTTCAGCTTCGTGGACACGACGGACCCCGCGAACATCAAGGCTGCGATGCAGCCCAACACCCGCTACGTCTACGTCGAGACGCCGTCGAACCCCCTCCTGCGGCTCACGGACATCGCCGCTGCGGCGGAGATCGCCCACGCCGGCGACGCCCAGCTGGTGGTCGACAACACGTTCGCGACCCCCTATCTCCAGCGCCCCCTCGAGCTGGGTGCGGACATCGTGCTCCACTCCCTCTCCAAGTACCTCGGGGGCCACTCCGACCTGATCGGGGGCGCCCTGATCGGGCGGGACGAGAAGACGCGCGAGGAGCTCGCGTTCTACCAGAACGCCGTGGGCGGCTGCCTCGCACCCCTGGACGCGTTCCTCGTGCTCCGGGGCACCAAGACCCTCGGGGTCCGCATGGACCGGCACTGCGCCAACGCACAGGCGGTGGCCGAGGCCCTGGCCGATCATGGGCTCGTGGACCGGGTGATCTACCCCGGCCTCCCCGATCATCCCCAGCTCACCATCGCCCAGCGCCAGATGGCCCAGCCCGGGGGCATGGTGTCCTTCGAGCTGAAGGGGGGCGTCGAGGCGGCGAACGCCTTCGCGTCCGCGACGAAGATCTTCACCCTCGCGGAGTCCCTGGGGGGCGTCGAGTCCCTGGTGGAGGTGCCCCCGTCCATGACCCACGCCTCCATCCCCGCCGAGGTACGGCGAGCCGCAGGGCTCGCGGACGGGCTGGTTCGCCTGTCGGTCGGCATCGAGAACGTCGACGACCTGCTGGGTGACGTGGCCCAGGCCCTCGAGGCCGCGGCTCACGCGGCAGGCGTGCAGGCCTGATCCGACGCCGCGCCGGTCACGGTCCGCGGTCCGCCGCGGGCGTGATCGGTCCCGGGCACCCCGGCAACTTGCGGCGCGGCGCCGCAGCCTCGCCAGGAGGGAGGGTCGGAGGAGCCACCTTCGGCGGCGACCCAGAGGGGCAACCCAGAGGGGCAACTCAGAAGGGCGAACCAGAAGGCCGACTCAGAACGGCGAGCCCGGCTTGGTCGGCGGCGGAGTCGGCGGCTGCGGACGCGGCGCCGCGGGCTCGCTCGCGGGCTCCGCGGGAACAGGGGTCTCGGCGACCGCCTCCGGTCCGATCTCATCGCACACGCGCTGCCGCATCACCCGACCGACCTTGAACTTCACCACCCGCTTGGCCGGGACCTCGACCTTCTCGAGGGTCTTGGGGTTCTGCGCCAGCCGGGCCGCGCGCTCGCGGACCTCGAAGACACCGAACTCCCGGAACTCCAGCCGGTTGCCCTGGGAGAGTTCGTCGACGATCGAGTCCAGGAACCTCTGGATCACATCGCGGACGGCGACCTTGGTCTGGTCGGTCTCCTCCGCGATGCGGTTCACCAGTTCGCGCTTGGTGATGGTCTTGGTCTTGGGATCAGGCATGGACTCGGAAAGCGAGCGAGAACGCGCCCTCTCGCTCTCGCGAGGTGACGCCTCTATCGCCTTACGATGCTCGCACCGAATGGCGACTGCGTCAAGGATGCGCACCATTCGGACAATCCACCAGCGGCCCCCTCGACTTCACCGTCAGGGATGGTCCAGGACGAAGGTGGCGGGGCCATCGTTCACCAGTTCGATCGCCATGGAGGCGCCAAAGACCCCTGTTTCCACGGGAAGTCCCTGATCTCGCAGGGCGCTACAAAAGCGCTGATAGAGGGGCTCCGCGACCTCCGGCGGAGCCGCTCGATCGAACGAGGGCCGGCGCCCCTTACGCCCGTCGGCGGCGAGCGTGAACTGGCTCACCACCAGCGCGCCGATCTCCTCGCCGGTCTCGAGCAGGTCGAGCATCGAGCGGTTCATGCGTCCGTCGGCGTCATTGAAGAATCGGAATTGCCCCACCTTGGCGGCGAGGCGATCGACCTCCTCAGGGCCATCTCCGTCGAGGACGCCGAGCAGCACGAGGACGCCGCGCCCGATGGAGCCGACGACCTCACCGTCCACCCGAACAGAGGCCCTCTCCGTTCGCTGCAGGACGACCCTCAAGGAGTCTCCTCCATCGCAGAGAGGCTGCGCTCCATGCGGACCCGAGCCCGCAAGCCCTGGACGAGATCGGTGATGGTGGTCCCCTCGCCCGCGAGCGCCGCCACCTCCTCCCAGAGCGCGCTCGCCTGCTCGGGGCGATCGAGGAAGGCCTCGCTCAGGAGAGCCTCCTGGACGAGCGGGAGCACCTCCCCCGCCGCGGCCCCCTGGGCGCGCAAGGTGGCGTCCAGGGCCCCGAGAAGATCGCCGCCCTCCTGGCGCGCCACGGTCAGCAGCATCCAACGGCGAGCGCGGCCGGTCGCTTCCCCCTCGAGGTCCTCGAGCAGCCGCGCCGCGCGGCGGTCCTCGCCCCGGAGGAGCAGGAGCAAGGCGAGGTCGAGCTGCGCCTCCACGCGGTCCGCCGCGGAGACGCGAGGGTCACCGTCGGCCTCCTCGAGCCAGCGGCGGAGCTGCTGCTCCGCGACGTCCCGGCTCCCCTCCTCCGCCAGCATCCAGGCCTCCAGCCGGCGGGCCCGGAGGTTCCCCGGCTCGATCTCCAGCGCTCGCTGCAACGACGACCTGGCCAGGCTCCAGCGATCCGGCTGTGAGCGCTGCTCGAGGAGCACGTGGCTGAGGCCATAGTGGGCCCATGAGCAGACGGGGTCCAGCTCGAGAGCCCTGCGTAGGAGCGCCTCCGCCGCGGGGCCCTCGGTCTCCACGCGGGCAGCGAGGATGAGGGCCTGAACCGTGGGAGAGGCCTCGGCTCGCATGGCATAGGCCAGCCGGAGGGCGTCGTCCGCGCCCAGGTCGCGCCCCGCCCCCTGGCCCTCGCCCGCCGCCAGCGCCGGGAAGAGCTCGGCCCCGGGTACGCCGTCCAGCAGGAGGTCCGACTCCACGTCCTGGACCCAACAGGCGAGCTCGAGGTTGCCCTCGTCCGCCGCCGCGAGCCCGCGCAGGTCCTCGAGGGCCGCGAACCGCTCCCCCGCATCGAGCAGGGCCCGAGCCCCCGCGAACTCCGCCTGCTCCTCGGGGGCGAAGGCCGCGTAAGGGGCGTCCCAGCTCGCCTCCCAGGTCGCCGAACGGGCCGCGCATCCCGCCGCGCCGAGGAGGGCGATGAGGGCCACAGGGAGCCTGGCTCCTGAACAGCGCCCCACCCTCAGGCCTCCGCGGCCGCTCGCCGGCTCAGCGCTCGCCGCCGCCGGGGGGCGGGGTGTAGGGGGAGTCGTCTCCGATCGCACCCGCGAACTGTAGCTGCTCCCCCTGGATCAGGTGTGCGTCGAGATCCCTCCAGGTCACGTTGCCGGCGGCGATGACCCGGACGGGCCCCTGGGCCGCGGTCTCGACGATGACCACCTCGTTCATCGCGGCGATGCTCCAGGCGTCGAGGTTGACCCGGACCTCCCGGGACGAGGACGGTCGACGCTTGACCTTCTGGACCAGCCCCCGGGACGTGGTGGTGACGCTCCGCTCGTAGAGCTCCTTGTCCGAGCTGGCGGCCACGTGCTCGATCAGCGGCGCCGGCCCCTCGATGCGGATGGAGTCGGCGAGCAGCACCGCCGTCTCGCTGAAGGCGCCGGTCCACTCCAGCGGGGCCGGCGGCACGTACGGCTCGGGCTCCACCCAGGCGGCTTCCTCCCGCGACGTCTCGGAGGACGGCGAGGTGGCCTCCCCGGCGGAGGTGATGGGTTCCTGCGCCGTCGTGCCGGAGGTGCCACACCCGGTGGCGAGGAGGACGAGCGCAGCGGTGGCGCCGAGGGGGCGAATGAACATGGGCTGAGAGGGGGTCTTGGAGGTGCGTCCCACGGACTATCGGCAGGAACCCCCGGGTCCTTGTGCGCGAGGTTCCATCACCGTCGCGCCCCGGGCTCAGCGCAGGCCGCAGGCCCGGTAGGCCCGGTCCCTCACGGCGGCGGCGCGCTCGCTGGCCCGCTCGGCCCCCCGGGCCAGGATCCGGTCGAGCTCGGCAGGGTCGTCGAGGAGCGCGCGGCGGCGCTCCCTGGGCTCCGCGAAGTGAGCGTCCATGGCCTCGACCAGGCGCACCTTGAGGTGCCCGTAGCCAGGCGCCCCCTCCCCACCGGCGCGCACCCGCTCCTTCCACTCATCGAGCTCCTTCTCGTCGAGGAAGAGCGCGAGGAAGTCGAAGAGGGCGACGCTGGAGGGGTCCTTGGGCTCCTCGGGCGGGCGGCTGTCGGTGGCGATCCGCCCGATCGCCTTCTTCAGCTTCTTCCCCTCCTCGAAGATCCACAGGTGGTTCCCGTAGGACTTGGACATCTTCTGCCCGTCGAGGCCGGGCACCTTGGCCATGTCCGCGCGGTCGGGGATCTGAGCCTCGGGGCGGGTGAAGACCTCGCCGAAACGAGAGTTGAAGTGCGTCGCCATGTCCTGCGCCATCTCGACGTGCTGGACCTGGTCCTTCCCCACCGGCACCACCGTCGAGTCGTAGGCGAGGATGTCCGCCGCCATCAGGATGGGGTAGGTGAAGAGCCCCACCGAGGGCTTGATGCCGTTGGCCATCTTGTCCTTGTAGGAGTGGGCACGCTCCAGGAGCCCCATCCCCGTGACCGTGGAGAGCAGCCAGGTGAGCTCGGTCACCTCGGGCACGTCCGACTGCCGGAAGAACACGGCCCGGTCCGGGTCGAGCCCGAGCGCGAGGTAGGTCGCGGCGAGATCTCGCACGTTCCCACGGAGCGTCTCGGCGTCGTGGATCGTGGTCAGCGCGTGGTAGTCCGCGATGAAGAAGAAGTGCTCCCCAGGGGTGGCCTGGGAGGCCACGTGCTGCCGAATCGCGCCGAAGTAGTTGCCCAGGTGCTGCAGTCCGCTGGGCTGGATCCCGGAGAGCGTGGTCGGCGTTGCGGTGGTCATGACGCCCACACCGTGCCCCGCGGATCCGGCGCGTCAAGTCCACGCCGCGGAGGAATCCCGCCGGGGCCCGAGACCCGGGCGCGGATCTGCCCCCCACCACCCGCCCCCGTCCGGCCAGCGGTTCCGTGCGAGGCAGCGGCGGTTCATGTGGTATCCCCCCCGCGGGACCGCCAGAATCAGCCCACCGCCCATGTTCGCCGACCCCAACTCCACTCCGCGGCCCTCCCGCGCGCGTCTCCTGGGCGCCGTGCTCGGGGCGGCCACCCTCTTCGGGGCCTGCGCCGGCCCGGCCACGGAGCGGAACCTGGCCCCCTTCTTCTCGTCCCACTCCGCCGCTGGCGGCGTCCCCGAGGTGGAGGCCCTCGGCGGCGCGGTGGTGACCCGCAAGGACCCCAGCTCGGGGGAGCGGCGCTACTGGGCGGTGCGCCCCATCCTGTCGAACCGACGCGAGCCCGACGGCGACCAACGGTCCTGGTTCCTCCCGCCGTTCGGACAGGTGAAGAAGGACGCGTCGGAGCAGTCCGAGGTCTCCCAGTTCATCCCGCTGGTTCGCTACGCGAGCCAGGTCGAGGACGACGGATTCGAGACCTGGTCCCTGCTCATCCTCCCGGGGATCTACCTCTCGTCCCATGAGGACGGTCGCGTCCAGCGAGCCTTCTTCCCCTTCGGCGGCGTCGTCGAGAAGTTCCTCTCGCTGGACCGCGGCACCTTCGTGCTCTTCCCGCTGTGGCTCCGGACGGAGCGCTACGGACGCACCACCGACCACTTCCTCTGGCCCTTCTTCTCCTACTCCCGGGGCTCGGGCGGAACGGCCTGGCGCGCCTGGCCGCTGGTGGGCAACGTCAGCTGGGACGGCCGGTACGACCGGTGGTTCTTCCTCTGGCCCTTCTTCCACTGGCAGCGCAACGACGTCCAGTACGGCGAGGAGCAGACACGCTCGTCGTGGATGTTCTGGCCCCTGGGCGGACAGGCGCGCCGCCCCAAGGC
>CAZEFP010000165.1:0-7194 GCA_964511565.1 uncultured Planctomycetaceae bacterium | reverse complement strand
GTGGGGGTCGCCAACCGGATCCGCGCCGGGCAGGAGCTTGGGTACGTTCCCGACATCGACGCCGAGCGCACGGCCTTCGCCCTCAACAGGATGAACGCCACCGTGTTCATCGAGGCCTTTGGGAAGCGGCCGCAGCAGCCCACCGAGCCCGTCATCGAGGCGACCTTCCAGATCTGGAAGCGGACCCTGTACGGATCGGACTAGCCGCTGGGAGTGGCGTCATTGAAGGCGTCCACCGCTGGCGGGCCTATCCTGCGCCGGGCCCTTCCGGCTCGTGCCGCACCAGCCCCTCGAGGGCACGGTCCAGGTCGATCGAGAGCGCGTCGAACCCATCGACGGCGTCCAGGCGGCGGCGCAGGGCGGTCACGAGCTCACGGGCGTGGGCGATCGTCTGGGCAGGCCCGCGGCTGAAGTGACTCCAGGCCTCTTCGGGGCTCGCTGCGGCGTCGAGCCGCGCCCCGAGGGAGCGCATGTTGTGCAGCTTGTCCGCGGCCTTCACGACGAGGGCGCGCAGGCTCATGGTCTCCACCGCGGCCAGCGCCTCGCCCTTCCGCGTCTCCCACGACTCGCCCTTGCGTTCGGTCACCTCCGCCACCACGGACGCCACGTCGGCGCCGAACTCCGCGGCGACGCGCGCTGGTGTCCAGTCCTCACAGTCCTCCACCACATCGTGGAGCAGCCCCGCCTGGATCGTCTCATCGTCCGCGCCGCTCCGCGCGAGCAGGAGCGCCACGTGGTAGGGGTGGGAGACGTAGGGGATCGGGTCGCCCTTGCGGGTCTGACCCTCGTGGGCCAGCAGGGAAGCCCGGATCGCGGCCTCGATGCCGCTGGAGAAGAGCCCGACCATCCGCGGTCAGATCTGAACGCCGAGGGGCTTCAGGAAGATGAAACCCACGACCATGGAGGCCAGCACGAACGCCACGAGGACGCCCAGCGGGCCGCTCAAGGGGAGCCAGCCCAGGTCGCTCTCGGGATACACGAAGCGGATCTTCTCCAGGCCCGTGCCCTCGAGGGTGTCCTCGGCGGGCCACAGGATCGCCTCCAGGGCGCTGCTGACCCGCTCCGGCTGCATGCTCCGGACGCTGACCTCGTCCCCGGCGACGACGACCTTCTCGATGGACTTGCCGCCGGTGGTCAGGACGATGCTGTACTCCCCCGGCTGCTCGGCGATGAACTCGACGAAGGCGCGCCCCTGGCGCGGGATGAGCGCGACCGGCGACACCGCCTTGAGGCCCTCGGGGAAGGTGATCTCCAGCCCGTCGATGGCGCCACGCTCGCCCATCACTTCCAGCGTCAGGCCATCTCCGGCGAGGCGCTCGACGCCGACCTGCTGGACGGGCACCGGCTCGAAGCCGTAACGGACCACCATCTGCGCCGCGACGAGCGCGAACGGGATCGCCAGCGGGACGAAGGGGCCGAAGTTGAGCACGAGGTACTGCACGTTCCGGAAGAGCACCTTCCCGATGGCCTTCCCGACGGTGACCAGGTCGTCCTGGTAGAGACGGATCTCGATCAGGTGACCCTTGATCCTGTCCTTGGTCGCCTTGATGCCCGCCTGCCAGGAGATGTGCTTGAAGATCCACAGCGCGAGGACGCCGAAGACCCCGCTCACGAACAGGAGCGCGAACTCGTCGCTGACCGCCTCGAGGGGCGTCAGGACGAGGTCGAAGAACGAGGTGACTGCGCGGTTGATCGCGTTCATCGGGGACCAGGCGTGGGGCCTACGGGTGGGCCGGAGCGGCGGGGGTCAGCTGATGTAGCCGAGGCCCTTGAGCTTCTCGGTGATGTCGGCGTCGGAGCCGGCCTCGTCGAACTGGGAGAGCTCCCGCTCGAGGACGTGGTGGATGAACTCCTCGTGGGAGGCGTATCCAGCGACCTCGGCGATCTGCTTGATGCGGGCGAGGAGCTCGGGGTCGATCTTGACCTTGTTGGCGGATCCAAACATGGGAAGGAAGTGGTTGAAGGGGCTGGGACTACTGGTTGGAGAGGATCTGACGGCCGACCATTCCGGGGGAGGGCTCGACGCCGTACAGCCCGAGGATGGTGGTGGTCAGGTCCTCGAGGCGCGGGTCAGCGAGCTGAACCGGCTGGTTGGTGAGCAGCACGCCGTTGACGACGCTCGGGTGCATCAGGTGGCTGCCGTTGAAGGTGCCGCCGACGTTGTCGGAGAGCACCGCGTGCGGGATGCGGCCCTGGGTGGCCTCGTCCGAGTTGCCGTAGCCCCAGTTGTAGCCCACGACGATGTCGGGGGCCTCGTCCAGGCGCTCGCCGCCGGCGTACACCACGGAGGCGAGGTCGGCGCTGAGCACCACGGGGGTGCTCCCACGCTCGTCGTCGCGAATAGCCTCGAGCTCACGCTTGAGCCGGGCCAGGAGCTCGTCCGCCTCCGCGCCAGGCTCGACGATCCCCTGGGACTCGCGGCCCTTGAGGTTGAGGTAGAGACCGTTGAAGCCCACGCCGTACGCGGTCGACTTCGACCAGTCCACGGCGTCGGAGATGAACACCTCCTTGAAACCGCTGGCGTCTTCGAGGAGCTCCCTCTCACGGCCCTCGTTCAGGACCAGATAGCCGTTCTCCAGGAGCCAGGTGTTCAGGCTGAACTTGCGGCGGTAGGCGGCGAAGCCGTGGTCCGACATGATCATGACGACCGCGTCGTCTCCCACCCGGTCGAGGACCTTGCCCAGGAAGGGGTCCATCTTGAGGTAGAGGTCATCCACCACGTCGCGCCACGTTGAGCCCTCACGGTCCGACCACCAGGTGGAGTTCTCGTTGGCGATGGCCTCGTCGAAGAACGGGTGCTCGGGGTCCTGGTGGCGCCACATCATGTGCATGGCGAGGTCGACCGAGGAGACGTAGAAGAAGAGCAGCCCGCCCTCCTCGTTGGCGACGTACCGGTCGAGCGCGTGGTCCAGCATGCGCGCCCGCTCCAGGTAGACCAGCTCGGCCTGGGCCATGAACTCGGCGTCGGTGAAGGCGCCGTCCTTCAGGGCGGAGACCTCCTCGGCCATGCCCTGGGTGTAGTAGTCACCGATCGCGGCCGCGAGGTCCGCCGAGGCGTCCTCCGGGAAGGAGATCGTGTCCACGGGGGCCACCGGGTCGAAGTTCACCGGGGAGGCGTAGAGCACGAAGTCCGGGCCGATGCTGCGCAGGTAGAACCGAACGATCCCGCCCAGGTTCATGGCGCCCATGGGCGCCATCTCGAAGCTCACCCGGCAGAAGCGCGACCACTGCCCCGGGCGCATCACCACCCGCTCGGTCCCCACCTCGACCGTCGCGGTGTTGCTCCGCTCGTCGATGTAGATCGTGAGCGGCGTCGTCGCCACGGGGTCGCCGTCCTTGAGGACGTTGACAGGCCCCTCGAGCTGGGTCCGGATCGCGCCACCGCTCACGCGGACCGCCCGGAACTTGCCGCCAGAGGTCTCCTTCTTCGCCGGCGGATCGCTGGTGAAGATGGTGTAGGTGCCGTAGGCCGAGTCGAGCGCCGGCGTGAGCATCCCGGGGAAGCTGACGCCCTTGGACGGCTCGACGGGGAAGTTGATCGGGACCCGATAGAGATCCGCGGGCACGCCGGCCTCACCGAGGATCGTCCAGAAGGCGCGGCCCGTGCGGTTGGACTCCGAGCTGCCGCCGGTGGGGATCTTGTATCCGGTGAGGGGGACCTCGATCTCACCGCCCTCCTCCGAGACCACCGTGGAGGGCTCGATGGAGTAGTGCTCCTTGTTGCGGTGGATGAAGTCGTAGACCCCGTGCCCGCCCGGGTTGCGGCCCGTGATGAAGTTGGACCAGGCCACCGGGCTCTGGGGCGGCGTGGAGGTCCCGAGCGACATGACGCCGCCGGCGGCGTCCGTGAGGCGACGGAAGTTCTTCATCCGGTCCGGATACCGCTCCATCACCGAGGTGAGGATCTCGGGGTCCATCCCGTCGATCCCGAGCACCACGACCCGGCGGTGCTCCGCCTCGGGCAGGCTCGGCGAGCCGGACTCTCGCGCCGCCCGCGACGCCTCGGCGTCGGTGGACTTGGGGCGCGTCGGGACACCGGTGGCGAGCAGCGTCGCGATCACGGCGAGGGCCACGTAGGCCGTCCAGCGGGGGAGGTTCATGAGTTGGCTTGCTCCGTGCTGCGGAGGCGATCAGGCGCGGCGCCGCCGCTCCCCATGGAGCCGAACAGGCGGCGACCCTTCATGTAGGCGGGCACGTCCACCCCGAAGAGGTCCAGGACCGTCGGCGCGATGTCCGCGAGGGTGGGGTCCTCCACGTCGATCTTCTGGTTGCACCAGAAGACCCCGGGGACCAGCCGCGGGTCCACGCAGTGGTCGCCGGACCAGCTCTTGGTGTTGTCCGAGAAGGTCTCCTTGGAGACGGCGCCGACGGCGCAGTCCCAGGAGTGGCGGAAGCCGCGGTGGTAGCCCACGAGCAGCTCCGGCGCCATGTCGGCGTACGGCCCGTCGTGCACCTCGCCAGTGAGGAAGACCTCGTTGATCGCGCGCTCACCGGACTTGGGGTCCACCAGCGCCTCGAGCTTCTCCTTGATCTCCTTACAGAGGGCGTCGAGCTCCTCGCCGGGCTCGACCTGGCCCACCCGCTCGCGGCCCTTGCGGTTGATGAAGATGCCGGTGAGGCCCAGGGTGAAGGCCTTGGTCTTCTCCCAGTCGACCTTCTCGAACCAGTCACCCGAGGTCTCGGCGCCGTCCTTGAGCACGAGGTAGCCCTCGTCCCGGAGCCAGGCGTTGAGGTTGACGCCGCGCTGGAAGGAGCAGAAGCCGTGGTCGGAGACGACCATCAGCAGGGTGTCGTCGTCCCCCTCGATGCGCTCCATCACCTCGCCGATGAGGGCGTCGGCCTTGCCGTACAGCTCGGGGATGACGTCCACGAACTCGGTCGTGTCCTTGCCCTCGTTGGCCGGGTGATCCTTCTCCAGGTAGCGCCAGAACATGTGGCTGACCCGGTCCGTCGTGTCGAAGACGACCGTGACGAAGCCCTTCTTGGTCTTGTCGAGCACGTCCCAGAGCTGCTTCTTGCGCTCGTCCATGATCAGGTAGGCCTGATCGAGGAAGGCCGCCTCGTCGATGACGCGCTCGTTGAGCGCCCAGGTGTCCTCAGCGAGCCCCAGCGTGGAGAACTTGCCCAGCATCTTGGCCAGGTAGATCGAGTAGACGAAGGGGTGGCTCAGGGGCATCGCCGGCGACTCGGGGTCGATGTTGATCGGCGTCACGTAGATGCTCACCGCCTCATCGTCCCAGCGCTGGATCCGGATCCGGGCGATCCCCTGCACCCCGTCGAAGGGGACCTCCATCCAGGGGGTGTACTCCCCCACGCCCACCTCGACCGTCTCCTTGCCAACCGTGATGGCCGCCTTCCCCGTGGCCGGGTCCATGGCGACGGTGAAGGGGCACTTCATCGACACGCCGTCGGCGCCTGGAGGACCCTTGAGGTTCGACTCGACGGTGTTCGAGCGTCGGACCACGCGGAAGCGTTGGCCGCCCGTGGCCGAGCCGAGTTGGCTCTCGTCCGAGGTGTAGAAGCTGAACGATCCCTGGGTCCCCTGCAGGTCAGGCACGCACATCCCGGAGAGGAGCGTGCCGTTCTTGAACTTCTGGGGCGGGAACGTGATCGGCACCCGGATGATCGAGGACCAGACCATGTTGGCCCCGAGCAGCTTCCAGAAGGGCTGGCTCTTCTGGAGGATCTTGTAAACAGCGCGCTGCCCGAAGGGCACCTTGGCGAAGCCGAGGTTGATGTTCCGCGGCACGGTGCGGGTGTCCGTGGAGGACAGCACCGGCATGTAGGAACATGGATCCCGCGTCAGGAAGTCGTAGATGTTGTGGCGCGAGGCGTCCACGCCCGTCGCGAAGGTCGACCAGGCCACCGGCGAGATCGAGGGGATCGACGTGCCAAGGGCCGAGTGGCAGCCCTGCTCCTGGAGCCGGGCGAAGTTGGGCATGCGGTCCGCGTACTTCTCCGCCATCTTCGGGTCGAACCCGTCGAGGCCGATCACCACGACCCGCTTGACCTTCGCCTTGGTCTTTCCGCGCCGGTAGACGACCTTGATCGCGGCTTTGAACGGCCAGATCAGGATGATTCCGAAGGCCAGCGCGAACGTCCCGAGCAGGACCAGCAGGGAGCCAGCCGCGGCGAAACCAGCACCGGGCCCGATGTAGGCGAGGGGGAGCTCAGCCGGACCGACCGCGAGCGCAGGGGCCTGGAGCGCCGAGAGGGTCGCCACCCCGCCTGCGAAGAGGAGGGGGAATCGGAGGGTTCGCATCGTCGGGAGGGGGCGTGGGAAGGGCGAACGGCGGGGCCGAGCGCCGCAGAGTCTATCGGCAATCCGAACGCCATCCATCCAGAGGAGGTGCCAGCAATTCGCAGGTAGGCGCGCTCCACAGGACAGACGGTCGCGCCGCGCGAATCAGCGGGTCGAGTGGTCGTACGGCCCGGCGCCTGGAGGGTGAGGCTGCGGCCCAAGGAAGGGCACGCGATGCGTCTTTCAAGGAATTCCCGCTGCCGGGATGGGCCCTGGAGCGTCCAGGAACGGGACTCCCTGGGGCCGGCCCCCAATGAGCGGATTCGAGACTGAAGTCCTGGGCCCCGAACGGTCGAACGCGGGAAGTGGATGGGATCTGCCCAACCCCCCATCCGCCGCACCCCATGAAGACCCGACCCGCCACCCTCGACCGGACGCGCCGCCCGGCCCATCGAGCAGGCTTCACGCTCCTCGAGGTCCTGATCACCGTGGCCGTGCTCATGGTGGGGCTCCTCGCCATGTCCTCGACCTCGGTCGTGGTCAACTCCCTCCGGCGGAGCGCCTCTGACCGGGCGCGCGCCCACGCTGCCGTCCAGGCGATCAGCCAGGACCTGCTCTCCGTCGCGCGCGCCTCGAGCGAGGACCCCGCGCTCTGGGCGACCGAGATCCTCGCGGCCTACGGGCCCGAGGGCTCGCCCGGGAACGAGCTGCCGATCACCGGCCTCGACCCCTGGGCAGACTCCGACCACATCGCGACCGTCACCATCATCACCGACGAGACCAAGACGGACAACGAGCTCGGCACGAACATGGGCATGCCCCGAGACCTCGATGGCGACGGGCTCGCCTCCAATTCGGACGTCACCAACAACGCCTCGCTCCTGCCCGCCATCGTCGACGTACGTTGGCGGCACTCCGGCGGCGAGTTCGAGATCCGTCAGGTGGTCTACCTG
>CAZEFP010000164.1:0-7203 GCA_964511565.1 uncultured Planctomycetaceae bacterium | reverse complement strand
CGCGCGATACAGCACACCACTGCTCCGCGAGAGACACTGTTGCAGGGCCAACCCCCATCGCCAACCATCGTGGAACATGATCTCGAGCACTGCCCCAGCCCCTCAGCCACTACACCATCATAGTCACCCGCGCGAGCCGCTCGATACGTGAGGCGAGATCGAGGCCGGCGTAGTGCTGCTGCATCGACCTCTCTCGCTCCTGCTCGTTCCAACCAAAGATGCAGTCGATGTCTGTGATGGTAGCGCCCGTGACATCGCTGGTGTCCCGCGCCACCTTGTCTGAGAACCGTCGGTTCGAATGGTGGGCAAACTTTAGGACCGGTTTGCCCGATTCGTCCTCCTCAACTGCGAGCTCAAGGTCCTCCTCGCCACGCCCGCGGAGGAGCTCGTACGCGAGCTTGAGCGCCTTCGTAGAGTGGCTGTACGACGAGCCAGTCTCTAGCGGGGTATCGGTGAGGCGCCCGCCGTCCGTCGCCCGGATGAGTGGGCCTTTGACGACGGCGGCATACCGGGCGAGCCCCAGGCCCGCCAACCACTCGCTGGCGGCGTGGATTCTGGCGGAGCCCTTGGCGCCCCCAACGAGGTTTACGTAACGATCGCCCTCCTCGATGGAGACCGCCCTTCTCTTCTGAGTCGCGGTGCGGCCAAGGTACTTGGCTGCCGGTTGGAGCGGGTGGTCGCGAGGCAGCTTGCCGAGGGCCTTGACGAAGGTGTCGAAAGCGCTGTCTGGCAGGCTCGCCCCGACGCGCAGCTGCACGACAGAGTAGTCTGGCCGCTCCACCTGGAACCCGTCCACCGTGACGGTCTCGATCGAGTGCCCTTGCACTCGCCAGAGGTCCCGCAGGGCCGACTCGAGGTCGAACTCAGAAGTAAGCGACTTGCCCACACAATGAGCCCACCGGCCCCTCCCCTGGGCCGTCTTCGTGGACTCGAGGTGGGCGGCGATAGTCGTCCCCATCTCGGCACACCGCTCTGAGAGCGGGTTGACGATCCACACGTCGCAGGCCGCGACGCCGTGCTGGCGGCCCGTCGCCTCGCCGAGCCGCAGCCCCATCATCACTTCGAGGAGGAAAACGACGCGATGGCTCGAGTAGACTGCCTCCGCCTTAGCGCCGGCACAGCACGTCTGGAGCGTCTCGTCGAGAACGAGTCGGGCGAGCTTGCGTGTGGTGTGCGTGCACGGCTGCGCGAGGTCACCAATCAGGTCGGCCATCCTTGCGCGGAGCGCCTTTACCCGAGGGTCGGACATTAGGCCGCTCGCGGTCGTCTTTGCGATGACTCCGCCCGCCGCCCTCAGGATCGTCTCGAAGGAGCGTGCGCGGCCGGAGTCCTTCGCGAGCCAAGTGATGAACTCGAGCATCGATTCGACGCTGTATCGGGGCAGTATGACGTCACCGCCCATACTCACCGCCCAAACCTCCTCGAGACGGGTGAACTCCGCGTGGTTCTTCGACGTGGAGGACGCCCTGGTGCCCAGCTCGGCGAGCATCGTCCGAGCAGCGCGTCGGAGGACGAGGTCGGTGGGGGAGTAGCCGTCCGGCGTCATGGCCTCGGCCCGGCACATGGCACAGACGAGCTGCCCCGGCTCGACCTGATACTTGGAGAGGCCCGCGCACTCGCGGTGGACCCCGTAGGAGCCGCAGCGCCCACAGACGAACTTGTCGCCTATGGCATTGCACCCCCCTTGGAGGCACTCGAGCGCCGCCTCAACACGTCCGGCGCCGAGGACCGTCTCGAGGGACGCCTCTCTCCGGCTCACAGTCGCTATGACCGCCGGAGCCTTCTCGTCTGCGGCTCGGCCGCACTCGTCACGGCCGGCGTGTACGAAGCCGGCACCGCGAGGCTCGATCCTGGCGCCCAGCCCAAATACACCCCCACAGCCCGCGCATGACATGCCGCGGCTCTGGCAGTGCTGGACGGCGCCCGAGACCGACGGCTCTCGGTCCTTTGATCCGGCCGCTGGAGCGGCGCTCGGCACGATGCGCTTCCGCGCCGCGGCCGCCTCGTCTGCTGACGCACGAGCCATTTTCAGGGCGTCGTCAGGAGAGTTGCCGCCCTCGTCGACCCGCAAGCCCCCGAGCTCCTCGGCGAGCGCGGCGTCGCCTTCGGCCGACAGGGTGGCAGCTCCCGGGGCGGCGCTCTGCGCCCGCCACCTGCCCAACTGCTGCGCGGCCGCCCTCCAGTCGAAGGAGAAGCGGCCGACGACCCCCGCGCCGGAGGGATCCTCCCGCGTGACGAAGTCATTGACGAGCCAATAGTCCTGAAGGTCGGAGCTGCTGTACACCCAGGGTGAGCGAGTCGAGCCGTCAGAGTAGCTGCACCCTCCGCGCGCGCTGCCATCCAGGAGCTCGAAAGTGCGTGGTTTTCCGCGCACGCCCCAGAGCTCAGCCACTTGGATGGGCCACCCGCTGCTGTCGGGCTCGACCACCGACGGGTCGAAGGTGGAGACGACCTGGACGAGGTTACCCCTCTCGGTCGCCTTGGCCCTCGGCCCGGGAGGGCTCCACAAGAATGAGCCTTCCATCATGACCTGTGGGCGGCCGCTAGGGAGTAGCGCAGGCGCCGCGCCTGCCGCCCGGGGAAAGGAGAGGATGAGCGTCGGGCGCCGGACTCGGCAGCTGACGAATCTCCCCATCTGCTGCATCTCGACTACCCCCTTCCCCCGGGTATGAGAGCCATCGTCGGCGGCGTAGCTCCCCAGTATCGAGAAATGGCGAAGCAGTCGAGACCAGCCCGCGTTTGGTGCGTCCGGCACCACCACGACCCCGCTGATCCGTTGACCTCCCGCCTCGGAGAGACGCTCCCCCACACGCCGTAGGGCGGAGCCCACCGTGCTGTGCGTGGGGTGCACCCAGAGGTGGGGGGGGGGCTTGCCGTCCCCGCTGGCGGCCGGCCCACCAAGGAGGCACCCATCCTCGTCACCTGGGGATGGGCTGCTGCCTCCACCCGGGCACCTTTGCTGCGACCCGACCTCGGCGGCGGCGTGTCGCCTCTCGGCGCCCACGAACTCGGTGAAACGTCCCGTCAGGCGCTCGATGGCGGCGAACTCCGCCGCTGCCAGCCGCACTCGCGGCTCCTCTATGGGGTCGCCCCTTGAGGTTTGGTCGGGCCGGTGGAGGAGCGCGCCCGGTGTGTGGACGAAGCGTAGCTCGATGTCCCACCTTTCCGCCGTCTCTAGCAGCCGACGCAGCGTCTCCTGCATCGACACCGCCGTCGACGCTTGGTTCTGCGCGGCGCCGATGGCGGCGGTGTTGTCGCCCTCGACTAGCACCGCGCTGCCCTGGAGCTGTTCGCCGTAGAACTGTACGACTCGGAGGATTCCGAGCAGCTCCCGTGCGTTGATGGACCACGCCTGCTCGACCGGGCTGAACCGCAGCTGCACCTCGGTACGCTGGCCGTCGAGCCAAGCGAGTTGGCCCGTTCCCCAGTCGCTCGCATCGGTGCCTGTAATGGCGGCGATGGCGCGGGGCCGCCGGTCCAGGTCGGTGCAGTTGCGCCGAGCCAGCATCGCCGACCACCACTCGAGGTCGCGGAAGAAGTCCGCGCTCAGCTCGATCTGGCGCCACGGAGCGCGAGTGGTGTGGCCGGGACGGCGACGCCGCTCAGCCGCTGGCGTCGCCACCCGCACCTTCCCGCGTCTCCAGTCGACCTCGAGGCCCCGGAACTGCGAGAGCATGCCCTGCATGTATGTCCGCCCGCCGGGGATGACCTGCGAGGCGAAGACCATGTGGCCGAGAAGGCGAGCCAGCTCGACCGGCTCCGCCTTGGCCGGACGCCCGTCGAGTCGGCGCCTTGACAGCCAGTCTGTGATCATCTCTTGCAGCCTCTGCTGCCTCGCCTCTGTCAGGGCAATGCACCGGCGACCGGGGAAGTTGCAGATGAGGAGCCCGAGGAACTCGATGCACTGGCACGGCCCCCGCGCTTTATGCGGCGCCCACTCGAGGCCCATCTCCTGGCAGACTGCCTCGAAGACGGCGCCGCCATGGCGCGCTGCCTCCTCGGAGTCGCCCACGATCAAGAAGTCGTCCACGTATGCGAGAATGTGCACGCCGCGGCCCGCGCAGCGCCGCCGAACCATCGCGGCGATGGTCTCGGTGACTGCGCAGAAAATGCGCGGCGAGTCCGCCCAGCCAAAAGGCAAGCTCGTGCAGCGCACAAGCATGCCCGTGATCGGGTGGCGCAGGACGAAGTGATTCCGCGACGCGCGGTTGATTCGCACCCCCCAGAACCCGTCGCGCAAGTCATGCTTGACGAAGTGCGAGTCCGGGCCGAGTAGCCGGCCCACATCCCAGGCCGAGGGGAGGGAAAATGGAGCCGTCCTCGTCACTCGGTTGAGGCCGACGTCGTACGACTGACACGCTCGATGTTTGCCCCCGCCTTGGTCGACGATGGTCCAGGGATGGACGCAGCGCACCTGGTCGTACTCGGAGAGGGGGACGGGCTCGAGATGGCCAGCCAACAAGGCCCGGTCCACCTCTCTGCCGCACTGCGACTCGGCCTGGAGGGAGGAGAAGGGATACTGCGCGACCTCGTACCTGCCCAGCTCGGCCTCGGTCGAGACGCTGACCCCCTCGGTCATGGCTAACCGGACCTCCTCCCTCATCACCGGATACCGGGCCATCGCGGCGGCCCCGAGGTCGCCCGATCCGGCCCTGGCGGCGTGAGCCCACGCCTCGGGCGCGTGCGGGAGCGGACGGTAGGTGGCAGCCATCTTGTCTTGAGCGTCTGGCTTCCAGCCCGTCTGATCCCGCCAGTCCATGTGCTCGCGAGCCGCGGAGTGGTCGAGGTGGCTCTCCCGGCTCGCCCACAGCCGACCGCCCGCGACTAGGGCCGGGCGGACGGCGAGACCCGGCGAGGGTGCGCCGCCCCGCCAGTAACTCGCCGGTACGTCGGGGGGAGAGAAGCCCCGCTCCCGCCATCGCTCGGCGGCGTCGCGGTCGACTCTCACCACGACCGAGGTGGCCGGGGCGGCCAGAGCGGCTTCGATGGCCGGCCACGCCGCCTCCAGCTCCGAGCCGGGCACGTCTAGGTACGTGTTGTGCCCGGTGAGAGCGCCTGCCTCGAGCCGATCGAGGCGGTGATTCGGCAGCAGCTCGTCGAGCCAGCCCGCCTTGACCTCGTCGTCAACGCGCTGCTGGTCGAAGCCGCCGACATAGGAGTAGAAGAGCTCGCGTAGGACGAGCTCCTCATCGGTGAACACCCGCTCACCGTCGCAGCCTGCCCCGGCCGGTGCCGCCCGAGGCGCCTCCGCCCGCTCCGGTGCCGCCGCCCTACCCTGCCACTCGAGAGCCGTGGCAGGCTCGGCGTCGCCGGCGCCCCGGAGCCAGCGGGCGATCTCGCGCTTCGCCCAGGCGGGCCGCCGCTGCATCTCGTCGAAAGAGATGAAGGGCGCGCCGAACTGGTCCTTGGCTATCGCGGCGCAGCACTGCGCGTAGCGGAGCCGGTTGTAGTCGGGAGGGATGGACTGCGCGAGCCGCGGGTATGACATGTGCCCAACGTCAACCCCCATCGCTTCTGCGCACTGCTCGACCGAGCACCGCATCGGATGCTCCCCTAAGGGTGAGAATATGTTGCCCCCGCAGCACGGCCCCACAGGCCGGCCGAACGAGTCCCTCCTGCGCCACCTACGCCGCTGCCCGAGGCAGCACCGCCCGGCGAGCCGCGCAGCGGGCCCGGCGATGGCTCTGTCGACGACCAGCTTGAAGCTTGACTCGAAGAGCCGCGGCCTCGCTACTTTGAGGCCGAAGAGGGAGCCCCGCAGCTCGATCGCGCCCTTCATGGCCTTGCGAGCCCCGGCCACGTTCTCGATGGACCAGTACTTGAACAGCCCGCGCAGCATGTCCCGCGTGTGGTCGATGAGCCCGGGCTGCTTCGCCGGCGTTCGCGCATCCCTCGCCGTGCTATACTCTTTGCACGGAGGGGAGGCGAACGCAGCGAGAGCCCGGTGTTGACGTCGCAGGGAGCCGACGAGAGCGTGGTCGATCGCGTCGCCCTGCGTGAAGGCCTCCGGCCCGAATCTGTCGACGTACTCGGGCATGTCGTAGAGGTCGACTCCGTGGCTGCGTCCTCCTGACCTCCTCGTCCCTTCGCTGCCACCGCCACCGCCGCAGAAGAGCTCTAGGACGCCGGGGGTCTCGCCCGACCGAAGCCGCCTGAGGATGGCGACGTAGTTGTCGTACCAGCCCATCCACTCCTCTGCGAGAGCTCGCTGAGCCGCAAACTCCTCGTCCGAGGCAAGGTTTCGCCCTCCACCACACGACGGCGGACGTTCACGGCGAAGCCAACGAAGGGCGGGTAGGACTCCTCTCATGCTGCCGCGCCGCCATCGGCCAAGACGGATGGCGGAGCGGACAACGTGCTGCAAGAACCGCACGTGTGCCTCGAGAGGGCCGAGTGCGTGAGCTCGTCGTCGATCCCAGCCCGCCTCGATGCTCGTGAGGCGGCTCCGCCGCCATCGACGTTGGGCGGAGACGACGAGGCGGGTTACCCAGGTCGGCAGCGACTCCGCGTGGAGGCGCCCGGCACCGCGCCCGCTCCCGGGCGCCCGCCCGGCCTCGGGCGGCCCTCTTCCTCTCCATCGTCGTTGCAGGAGCCCGGCGGCGCGTGCACGCACCACGCTGCCCAGCCCTGGTCGGCCGACGTCGGCGAAGCTCGCGCCGCCTCCGGCTCCCCCACGCTCCATCCGGAGCGTCTCGGCTCGCTCCGTACGGAGCGCCGCCGAGCGCCGCCACCGGGCACTGATGAGCCCAGCAGCTGCCACGGCTCTCTCGGACACAGAGACGCATCGCGGCGAGTCCGCAAGCCCCTTGCCAAGGGACTTAGTAAGTCCCTTGTCAAGGGACTTATCGCCTGCTTCGAGGCAGGGGTCCGCGCTCGTGCGCTCACCTGGCGGCCGTCCGGCTGCCCGATCTGGGGGCCGCTCGGCCCCCCCTCCCTCCGTCCGGAGCGTCTCTCTTTGCTCCGCACGGAGCGCGACCGAGCGCCGCCACCGGGCACAGATGAGCCCAGCGGCTGCCGCGGCTCTCTCGTCGGTGGCGAGGCCGGGCCCGGCCAGCGCGCAGTCTCCCGGCGGCCGTCCGGCTGCCCGATCTGGGTGCCCCCCGGCTCCCCCATGCCCCGTCCGGAGCGCCTCACCTCTCTCCGCACGGAGAGTCGCCCAGCGCCGCCACCGGGAGCGGATGAGCCCAGCAGCTGCCACGGCTC